>NZ_JBEZXU010000016.1:193537-197118 GCF_040638175.1 Actinoplanes sp. NPDC026670 | reverse complement strand
CGGGGCCGGCGCCCCCCCCCGGCCCTCCCCCGGCTGGCCCCCCCCCGTGCCCAACCCCGTTCCCCCACAGCGGTGCGGACCAGCCGGGGCCGCGCGGGACAGGCAGGTTCCGTGAGAATGCATCCATGAGCATCCACGGGGAGATCAGGAACACGGCCGGCGTCATCGGCAGACCGGCGGCGCCGCCGCCAGGCCCGCGGGCGGTGCTCGCCGGGTGGATCGCGGCGCTCGCGGCCACCGTCGGGTTCATGCCGTTGCATGTGGTGTGGGCGGCGGGCATTCCCCTTTTCGCGGATGCCGAACGGTTCCGGGTGTGGCACTCGGACGGCGGCGGGTTCTATCTGTGGACACTCACCGGGCTGGCGATCCTGCCGGCCGTGTACGCCTTCGCCCTGATCCGGCCGTGGGGGCTGCGACTGCCCCGGATGCTGCTCATCGTTCCGGGATATGCGCTGGTAGTGGCGCTCGGCGGGTACACCGTGCTCGCCGTGGTGCTGTCGGTCGTCCAGTGGGACTCACCGGAGGCGATCTTCAGACCGTGGACCGGGATCTACGGGATCGGGCAGTTCACGGTCTGGGTCGGGGCGCTCGTGGTGGCCCTCCGCTCCTACGCGAGGCGGACACGGATCTGACGGTGACCGACCGTCTCAGCCCGGCGGCCGCTGGTCGGCCGGGAGCAGCCGCCTGCCTCGCGGGGTAGCTCACGGTTCGTCCTCGTGGCCGTACCGAATCGTGGTCTTAATGCCGGGAAGCCGGTCAGTCTGTTTCGGACAGCACCCGCTGCGCGATCCGGAACGCGGTGTTGGCGGCCGGGACGCCGCAGTAGATTGCGGTCTGGAGGATCAGCTCCTTGATCTCGTCGTCGGACAGGCCGTTGGTGCGGGCCGCGCGGACGTGCATCGCCAGTTCCTCGTGATGTCCGAGAGCGATCAGGGCGGTGAGCGTGATCAGCGACCGGTCCCGGCGGGCCAGCCCGGGACGGGTCCAGATCTCGGCCCAGGCATACCTGGTGATCATGTCCTGGAAGTCGCGGGTGAACGCGGTGGTCCCGGCGGTGGCCCGGTCCACGTGGGCCGGGCCGAGCACCTCCCGGCGGACCGCGATCCCCGCCGACCGGGTCTCGTCGAAGTGCTGGTCCAGCAGGAACGCGACGACCTCCGGGTTCTCCGCGGGCGCCAGGTGCGCGACCGCGTCGAGAACGACCAGACGCCCGTGCAGCACACCGCCGGCGATCGCCCGCAGGCTGTCCGGCGGAGTAGGTTTGTCCTGCCCACCGGCCACCGCCAGGACCGGGACCGCGATCTCGGCGAGCCGGTCACGCACGTCGAACTCGGCGAGCGCCTCACACGCCCGCGCGTAACTCTCCGCGTCGGTGGCCCGCAGCGCCGCGATCAGCGACTCCGCCGCCGCCGGCTCGGGACCGGGCGCGAACCAGCGCTCCCGGGCGCCGGCCACCACCGCCTCGACGCCCTCGGCCCGGACCAGCTCCGCGCGAGCGTGCCACATCGCCGGCTCGCCGATCTTCGCGCCGGTGCACAGCAGCGCGGCGGCGCCCACCCGCTCCGGCGCGTCCAGCAGCAACTGGAGGCCGACCGCGCCGCCGATCGAGTCACCGGCGTAGGCGAACGTCTCCCCCGGGCGGATCCGGTCGGCCAGCGCCAGCACGTCCCGGGCCAGGTCGGCCATCGTGAACGGGCCGGTCGCCGGGGCGCTCGCGCCATGCCCGGGCAGGTCCCAGCCGACCACGTGGTAGCGGCCGTACAGGCGGTCGGCGCACTCCGTCCACAGGGTCGCGGCGCTGGTGCCGACAGACGGCCCGAGCAGCAGCAACGGCCGTCCCGGAGCTTCGGTCAAGGTGGTCGCGGTCAGCACGTCTCTCCCTCTCGGGTCTCCTTGGCACGGGCCAGGGCAGCGTCGATGATCTGGTCGGTGGCGCCGAGATAGGGACCGGCATCAGGCGTGATCGAACGCTGCTCGGCGTCGATGCCGGGCCGGGCGGCGGCCAGGTTCGCGGTCATCCAGGACGTCTCCACCTGAAGGCCGGCCAGCAGCTCCGCGGTCTGCGACCCGGCCGTCACGGTACGCCGGGCCAGCGTGCGCAGCGTCGCCCATTCGACGTGCCAGCCGCCGTCCGGGCGTTCGTCGACGGCCGCGGCCGCGCCGGCGTGCACGGTCGCGACCAGGAACGGCGCGGCCAGCGCGGCCCGGCGGATCAGGATCGACAGGACCGGGTTCTGCTTGTTCGGCATCGCCGACGAGCCGCCACGCCCGGCGACCGCGCCCTCGGACAGTTCGTGCACCTCCGGGCGGGCGCCCACCAGCACGTCGTTGGCGATCCGGCCCCACGCGTCAGTGCAGGTCACGAACGCGTCGGCGACTCCGGTGAGCGGCGCCCGAGCGGTGTGCCACGGACCCCGGACCGGCAGGCCGAGAATCTCGGCGGCGGTCTCCACCAGGGCGCGGGCCACGATCGGTGAGCCGGCCAGGGCGGCCGGCGCGGCAAGGCTGCCGGCGGCGCCGCCGGCCTGCGCCGGCAACACGACGGCCTCCAGACGATCCCGGGCGTCCAGGATTCCGGTGAGCCAGGTTGCTGTTTTAAGACCGAAAGTGATCGGTACGGCGTACTGCGTCAAAGTCCGTCCGGCCATCGGCGTGTCCCGGTGCTCGACAGTGAGCCGGACCAGGGCGGCGGTCTGCGCCCGCAGGTCGTGCCGGATCCGCTCGGTCGCGTCCCGCAGACACAGAACCAGCCCTGTGTCGATGACGTCCTGGCTGGTCAGGCCCTTGTGCAGCCACTTGGCGGCGACCTGGTTGCGGGACTCCAGCCGTTTCCGCAGCAGCTTCAGCAACGGGATCAGCGGGTTCCCGCCGGCTTCGGCGCCGGCCGCCACCATCGGGACGTCGTCGGCGGTGATCAGCCCGTTCAGGTCGTCGGCGGCTTCGGGTGGGGCTACGCCGTGCCGGATCAGGGCGTCCAGCCAGGCGGATTCGGCGCGCACCATCGCCGCCAGAACCGTCGCATCGGTGAAGACTTCACCGGCCCGTTCGTCGCCCGGCCACAACAGGTCAGTCACCGCACAGCTCCCATGTCCCTGCAACCAATCCAGTCCGACTGTCCCGAACACTCCGGCCCGCCGCCATCCTCACCTCCGCCGCGCGGCCGCGCCGCCCGTCGCCGAGGTCCGAGTTCCCTGCTGATCTTGTGGAGTTCTGCGAGACAGGTGCGACCGAAGTCGACAGGATCGCGGTGGGTCGGCGCTCTCTGGTGCCTGTTCGCGGTGGGTTCTCGCGACCTTGCCGCACTCGCGCCGATCTTGCACGAATGTGCACCCTCGCGCCGATCTTGCAGCTTTTTGCAGGCCCTGGCCTGGAGGATGTTGCAAGATCGGCGCCGCGAAGTGGATCTTGCAACGAAGTACCCGGCGGGGCGGGAAGAATCGTGCAAGATCGCGGCGGCGTGGAAGATCGTGCAAGATCCACGAGCTGGGGCGGCGTTTGAACACAAGCCGACGGCGGCCAGCAAGGCGGAACCGGACCAACCACGCCGCAGACCGCGGTGGCCAGGAAAGCGGAACCGGACC
>NZ_JBEZXU010000016.1:0-193442 GCF_040638175.1 Actinoplanes sp. NPDC026670 | reverse complement strand
GGACCGACCACACCACGGACCGCCGTGGCCAGGAAAGCGGAACCGGACCGACCACACCACGGACCGCCGTGGCCAGGAAAGCGGAACCGGACCGACCACACCACGGACCGCCGTGGCCAGGAAAGCGGAACCGGACCGACCACGCCACGGACCGCCGTGGCCAGGAAAGCGGAACCGGACCGACCACACCACGGACCGCGGTGGCTGGGAAAGCGGGACTCGGCCGCGGCGGGCGGCGGCGCGGAAGGTGGGAACCGGCCACAGCGGGCGGCGGCGGTGTGGGACGTGGGGCCTGAGGTGGGTCAGGACCATGCGTCTTGCAGGCGGGGGTAGGTGAGGAACACGGTTTCGGCCTCGCCCTGCAGGTGGATGTCGAAGACCAGGGCGGAACCGGACCGGGTGGTGATCAGGGTGCCGCGGCGTTCCGGGGCGACGGCGTTCAGCAGCGGGTCCGCGCCGAGGGTGGCCGGATCGTCCGGGAGGTACGCTCGGGTGAAGAGCCGATCGAGCAGGCCGCGGGCGAAGACGGTGACGGCGAAGAACGGGGCCCGGCCGGCTTCGGTGGGGCCCGGTTCGAGGGTGGCGAACTGGTAGTGGCCGTCCGCGTCGGTGGCGGCCCGGCCCCAGCCGGTGAAGGTCCAGCCGTCGCGGCGCAGCGAGCCGGGCTGGCGCAGGATGTGTCCCTGCGGGTCGGCCTGCCAGATCTCGATCACCGCGTCCGGCACCGGGGCGCCGGCGCCGTCATAGACGTGACCGTGCAGGCGGACCGCCTTCGGGTGGCTCGGCGGGACCAGCTCGTTCATGTCGTCGTATTCCAGGCCCAGGTGGAAGAACGGGCCGACGGTCTGGCCGGGGACGGCGCTCATGCTTCTTCCTCGAGGTCTGCGGTGTCGGATTCGAGCGGGGTGCGGTGGGTGCCGGTGAGCACGATGTCCCAGCGGTAGCCGGTGCTCCACTCGGGGGTGGTGACGTCGTGGTCGTACTGGGCGATCAGCAGTTCCCGGGCTTTCGGGTCGGTGATCGACTGGTAGATCGGGTCGAGCGGGAACAGCGGGTCGCCGGGGAAGTACATCTGGGTGACCAGGCGCTGGGTGAAGTCGGTGCCGAAGATCGAGAAGTGGATGTGGGCGGGCCGCCACGCGTTGACGTGGTTGCGCCACGGGTACGGCCCCGGCTTGATCGTCTGGAAACGGTAGGTGCCGTCCGGGCCGGTGAGCATCCGGCCGACGCCGGTGAAGTTGGGGTCGTGCGGCGCCGGGTGCTGGTCGCGCTGGTGCCGGTAGCGGCCCGCGGCGTTGGCCTGCCACACCTCGACGAGCTGGTCGGCGACCGGGCGGCCGTCGCCGTCGAGGACCCGGCCGGTGACCACGATCCGTTCGCCGAGCGGGGTGCCGGCGTGCTGGATGGTCAGGTCGGCCTCGTCGACGGCGACGTCACGGTGGCCGAAGACCGGCGCCCACAGCTCGACCGACTCCGGGTCGACCAGGTGGGCCGGCTGTTTGGGGTGCCGCAGGATGCTGCTGCGGTACGGGGCGTAGTCGATCTTCGGCTGGGGGCCGCCCGGCTGCTGCGCCGCCGCCTCGATCTCCCGGTTGATGTCAGCTTGTGACGACTCCATGTTCACGCTCCGGACGGTAGGCGGTCGGGCACCCGTCGGCGATAAAATTCTTCCGTTGAGTGGAAGGAGTAAAAGGTGGGGGCCACCGTCACCTCGCGGGCGCTGGACATCCTGGGCGCCTTCGACGGGGAGAACCGCAGTCTCTCGCTGACCGATCTGGCCCGTCGCGCCGGGCTGCCGCTGGCCACCGCGCACCGGCTGGTCGGCGAGTTGCACAGGTGGGGAGCACTGGCCCGGGAGCCGAACGGGGAGTATGTGATCGGCCGCCGGATCTGGCAGCTGGGCCTGCTCGCCCCGGTGCAGAGCGGCCTGCGCCAGGCTGCTTCACCATTTTTGCACGATTTGTACGGCACCACGCTGGCCACCGTGCATCTGGCGGTCCGCGACGGGCTGGAGGTGCTGTACGTGGAGCGCCTGGCCGGCCACGTGTCGGTGCCGGTGGTCAGCCGGGTCGGCTCCCGCCTGCCGATGCACGCCACCGGGGTGGGGAAGGTGCTGCTCGCGTACGCCCCGGAGGAGGTCCGGGCGGAGGTTCTCCAGCACCTGACCAGGATCACCGCCTACACGGTGACCCAGCCGGCCCGTCTGCTGGAGCAGCTGCGCCGGGTCCGCGCCGAGGGTTACGCCACCACCGGCGAGGAGATGAGCCTGGGCGCCTGCTCGGTGGCGGTGCCGGTGCGCCATCACGACACCGTCGTCGCGGCCCTCGGCATGGTGGTGCCCGACCTGCGGCGCCAGCTCCCCCGCCTGGTGTCGGCGCTCCAGGTGGCGGCGCACGGGATCAGCCGTACCCTGTCCGGCCCTTCCGTTCAATGGAAATAGGGTCTTGTGTCCCGAGGCCCGGGGACTGAACGCTGAGGGACATGCGTACCCAGGTCGCCATCATCGGCGCCGGCCCGGCCGGCCTGCTTCTCTCTCACCTCCTCGCTCAGGGCGGGGTCGAGTCCGTCGTGCTGGAGACCCGTTCGGAGGAGTACGTCGCGGCCCGCATCCGGGCCGGCATCCTGGAGCACTCCAGCGTCGAGCTGCTGGAGGCGGCCGGGCTCGGGTCCCGGATCCGCGCCGAGGGCGACGAGCACCGGGGCATCTACCTGCAGTGGCCGGGTGAGCGGCACCATCTGGACTTCGTCGACCTGACCGGCCGCAGCGTGTGGGTCTACGGCCAGACCGAGGTGCAGAAGGACCTGATCGCGGCACGCCGGGCGGACGATCAGGAGATCCACTACGAGGTCACCGACGTGGCCCTGCACTCCCTGGACGATCGCCCCTACGTCACGTTCACCGACGCGTCGGGCGCCGCCCAACGGCTCGACGCCGAGGTGATCGCCGGCTGCGACGGCTCGTTCGGGCCCAGCCGGAGCGCCGTGCCCGCCGCGCAGGTCTTCGAGCGTATCTACCCGTACTCCTGGTTCGGGATTCTCGCCGATGTCGCGCCCTCCACCGACGAGCTGATCTACGCCTGGCACCCCGACGGTTTCGCCCTGCACAGCATGCGTTCGGAGAGCGTGAGCCGCCTCTACCTCCAGGTGCCCAACGGCACCGACCCGCAGTCGTGGTCCGACGACCGGATCTGGTCGGAGCTGTCGACCCGGCTCGGGCACGGGCAGAACGGCTGGAAACTCAACCCGGGGCCGATCACCGACAAGAGCGTGCTGCCGATGCGCAGCTACGTGCAGACCCCGATGCGGCACGGCGAGCTCTACCTGGCCGGCGACGCCGCGCACATCGTCCCGCCGACCGGCGCCAAAGGCCTCAACCTGGCGATCGCCGACGTCGCCCTGCTCAGCAAGGCCTTGATTGCCAAGATCAAGGACAAGGATCAGCGGTACGCCGACGCGTACTCCGACGACGCGCAGCGCCGGGTCTGGCGCTGCACGCACTTCTCCTGGTGGATGACGACGATGCTGCACACCTCGGGCGATCCGTTCGACGCCGAGTTGCAGCTGTCACAGCTACGGTGGGTCGCCGGCAGCCGGGCGGGCGCCACCGGCCTCGCCGAGAACTACGCCGGCCTGCCCATCGGGTACTGAGCCGGCCATAACCTGCATGACCTGTCTGACGTCCGGCTAGCCGGGCGTCAGACAGGACCGTCCGGGGGTTTCGTCGCGTCGATGGTCGGGGGCGCCGGGGCGTGGTCGACCGCCTCGCGGTAGGTGCCCATCGGCAGCGTGGACGGGCTGGCGCCCGGCGGGACCTGCCCGTTCGGCGCGGCCGGCTCCCGGGCCAGCAGGCCCTTGCCAAACGAGCCCACAGTCGCGACGAAGGCGATGTTGAGGGCGCTCTCCCAGTCGAACGAGGTGATGTCGAAGGCCCCGGCCACCATCGAGCCGGACAGCGCCGCGAGGAACGTCTTCGCCAGGCGGACGATCAGGTCGGGCCAGAAGGCGAGGTTCGTCAGCTTCGACAGGTACTGCACCGCGGTCAGGACCAGCGAGGAGACGAACGCGCTGACGGCGAGGGTCAGCGCGTACTTCCAAGGCAGGTTGATCACCGAACCGACGCCGCCGGCCAGCAGCGTCGCCACGAACACCTGACCGGCGGACCAACCGGCCCGCTCGACGAAGTCCAGGACGACGGCACGCCACTTCGGAACGACCTCAGCCATGGGATCGACATTCCTCGTTTCGGAGATCATCAGACATCGACCGAACGGATCAGTTCGCGCAGCGCGTCACCGATCCCGGGCGGCACGCTGTAGCGTTTGGACAGCCACCCGAAGGTGAGGCGGGCGGCCGCCACGTTCCCGGTGTATCCCGGGACCATCCCGGCCAGCGGCAGGACCTCGACCGGATAGGCGCGTTCGATCCGGCGGGCCGGTTCGAAGGCATCGCGGTACGGGGGTTCGCCGCCACTCAGGCGCAAAAGCGCGATCACCGCGTCGACGGCCCGGTGCTGGATGAGCCGGGCCGCGGCCAGGCGCTCGCCGCGCAGCTCCCGGTGCAGGCCGATGTAGAGGCTGACCAGGGCGTCGTTGAGGTGGTACTCCTCGGTGTCGAACGGTGGCCGTGGCACCGGCGCGCCCGAGGTGGCCAGGCCGGCCGGGGCGTCCGGGCGGCGCCACACCGTCCGCGCGCCGGAGAACGGTGTCCGGGCCAGTTCGGCGACGGTCAGCACCCGGTACTCGACGAGGACCCCGTCGGCGTAGAGGGCCCGGCGGCCGCCGCGCTGGTGGGCGAAGAGGTAGGTGACCGGGCCGGGCGCCTCCAGCCAGTCGGTCCGGTCCAGGTAGCGCCAGGTCGCCCCGTCCTCGACGACCAGGTAGAAGTCCAGGTCGGAATGGTCGTCCAGGCGGGTCGGCTGGGCGCCGCACGAACCCAGGCCGAGCAGCGCGATCGTGTCGCCCCGCGCCTTCAGGACCGCGGCGATCTCGTCGAGCCTGCGCAGAACCGGCCTCATCGCACCTCCTCGATGTGTCAGTGCATCATCACCGTTCGTGGCCACCACCGAAAGAGGCCCGCCAGCCGTCGCTCAGCGACGCTTCGCGTACCGCATTCCCGCGCTGAGCGACGGCTGGCGGTCTGCGGCGGGCGCGGGCAGGGCGTGGGAGGATCGGTGGGTGAGCCGGGTCCACGTGGTCTACGCGCATCCGTCGCCGGGCGGTTTCACCCGTGCGGTGCTCGACTCGTTTCTGGGCGGGCTTTCCGCGTACACACTCTCCGATCTGTTCGGAATGAAGTTTCCGGCCGTGATGAGCGCCGAGGAGTATGCGCGCGGGCCCGGCGATCCGGTGCCCGCGGATGTCGCCGCCGAGCAGGAACGCCTGGAGGCGGCCGACGTGTGGGCGTTCGTGTATCCGGTGTGGTGGGCGGACTGCCCGGCGATCCTCAAGGGCTGGTTCGACCGGGTGTGGACCACCGGGTGGGCCTATCAGCCGATGCGGTTGCGGCCGGCCCGCCGGGCGATCGTGCTGTGCACGGCCGGCTACACCGTCGAGGAGCTGGAGGTCCGCGGGCATCACCAGGCGATGCGGACCGTGATGCTCGACGACCGGATCGGCGCGCGGGCCGAGACATCCGAGTTCGTGGTGCTCGGCGGGTCGGCGACGGCCGGGGCGGACTGGCCGGCCCTCAAGGCCTGCCACCTGGAACGGGCGGCCGAACTGGGCCGGTCCGTTCAGCAGGCATCCGGGGGCCGGGCCGCTCGGTAGGCGTCCGGGGCCGGTCCGCTCAGCAGGCATCGGGGGCCGACCCGCTCAGTAGGCGTCCGGGGCCAGGCCGTTCAGCAGGCGTCCGGGGGCTGGGCCATCGGGAGCAGTGTGCGGGAGCGGCCCGGGCGTGGGTAGGCCTCGGCTGCGGCGGCCAGCCGGGCGGCGTGGTCGCGCTGCTTCTGCCAGTGGCCGTAGAGGGCGCCGCGCCGGGACAGGCGGTCCACCTCGCGGATCGTCTCCGAGTCGACGTCACCGGGCGGGGCGTCCCGCCACGGGGTGCCCGGCAGCGGCATGAACGTGTGCGCGTGGATCCGGGCGCCGAGATCGGCCAGCTCACGGGCCAGCCCGAGCGACGCGTCCACGTCCGGGCGGCCCTCCCCCGGCATCCCGAAGATCATGTCCACGTTGATCCGGAAGCCCTCCTCCACTCCCAGGCGCACGGCACGGCGTACCGCCTCGGTGTCATGCCCTCGTTTTGCCGCACCGAGAACCCGGTCCGAACCGGATTGCGCGCCCACGATGATGTTGTTGTTGGCGCAGTACTTCTTGACCAGCCGCAACGCGTCGCGGGAGACGTGCTCGGGGCGGATCTCGCTGGGGAACGAGCCGAAGAAGACGCGTCCGGCCGGCCCGATCCCCTCCTTGCAGGAGGCGAGCATCTCCTCGACGGCGGCCAGGTCCGGCTCCTCGGTCTGGGTGCCCCAGGAGAGCGCGGTCGGCGTGATGAACCGGACGTCACGCAGGCCGCGGGCCCGCATCTGGTCGACGTGCCAGCGGATGTTCGCCAGGCTGCGATGCCGGAACTTCGCCGAGAACATGAACGGCGTCTGACAGAAGCGGCACGCGTAGATACAGCCTCGGGTGATTTCGAGGGCGTTGAATTTGTCCCACTTGAGGGCGAAGCCGGGGAAGTCGTTGAGGTCGCGCTGCTTCGCCTTGCCGGTCTTCTTCACGGCGCCGGTGGCGTCGCGGTAGGCCAGACCGGTGATGCCGGCCGGGTCGCCCTTCGCGTCGACCAGGGACAACAGGGTCGACTCGCCCTCGCCGATCGCGGCCACGTCCCAGCCCGCGTCCAGCGTCTGCACCGGCTCGGCCGTGGCGTGCACTCCCCCGGCCAGATGCGTCACGTTCGGCCCGTCCGCCAACTCCCGGATCTGCCTCAGTTCCCCGGCCAGCGCCGCGGCGTCCGGGGAGTAGAAGGACCAGAGGACGAGAGTACGGACGTCGCCGGCCTCCCTGATGTGCCGCGCTGCCTCCTCGACACTCTCCCCGAATCGCACCTCGTACCGGGTCGCGGTCTCGTGCTGGCCCAGCGCACCCAGCAGCGCGTGGAAGCCGTAGGTCACCGCCTTGCGATAACGCAACACCAGGACGAGATCCAAACCAGACATGTGGCGATTCTGCCAGGCTGGCCCCGGCCACCCGAGCCACGACACCACAGCCATCACCTCGCCACGGAGGACGACCACCTTCGTGTCAGCCTGCACGTTCGGACCCGGTACACCGCCCCGACCAGGCCAAGGGAGGTGGCGCCGGCCGGTGAAAACCCGGATCCGTCCTGCCCTGAGAAAAGACGTCAGTCCTCCTTCAGCGACCAGTCAGCGTCGCCGTCACCGACGGTCGCGTCGCTGTACTGCTCGCTGTTCGACCGCGGCCAGTTGCCGCCCGGGAATCCGCCTGGGTCCACCGCTTCCCCGTGTAGAACGGACATGGCCCCGGCTTGGGCGGCGAGGAACGTGGCAAGCGTGGCCGACGCACCGGCGAGTACTGCGGTGTTGAAACCGGCTTCCTCGATGACCAGTGCAGCCCCGACCCAGGAGAAGACCGCCGAGCCGAACGCCGCAATGGCGGCCACCGTCGCGGCGGTCAGTTTGGCGAGGACCGCTGCCACGGCGATGTAGAACAGCAGTCCCGCTGCCGCGCAACCGGCGAGCGTCGTGGAGGTTGTCGTCGCGATCGAGCCCACCCGGGCCGCGGCTCCGGCCTGCGCGCCAGCAACGACAAGGTAGCTGTCACGGGCGTTGCCCGACCAGTCGGAGTCGTCGATGACCAGGTTCTGCATCGCCAGATCAGTGGATACGGCGTTCGCCGCCGCGCGAAGGTCAGTCCAATGATAGGAGTCGACGAACATCCAGATCGGGGCGGTCGCGCCCTTGAGGACGTCAATGATCCATTCGAGCATCGTGGTACCGATCTCGACGGTCTTGTCCGCGACCCAGTTGATCGCTTCAGCGGACACCGGATCGATCCACCACCGATCGGTCGCCTCCCGCGCGGCAGGTTTCACCTCGGCGAGCTTGGCCTGAAGTGTCCTGGTCCCCTGATCGATCTCCTGGATGACAGCTTCGTACTGCGCCTGACTGAACACCGCTGATCTCCCCGTCAGTAGATGTCCTTGATCTGATGTGCGCCTGTTCGATCCTCGGCTTCGTAGGTGTCCGCAGCTCTACGGAGTGTCGCCGCGATGTCTGTCATGGCGATCGCCCCCTCAGCACAGCGGCTGGAGACGGCCCGGATGACATCGTTGTAAGGACCGACCATTACTTGGAAGAGGCCCGCCTCCAGTCTGCCGAACTCCATGCCGCTCGCCTGGGTACTCAGAGCGCTGAGGCGTCCGGCCTGTTCCTCCCACTGGCTGGCTTCGCTGCGTAGCACGCTCGTCGCGGCCGACACTTCGTCCGGGGTGGGCAGACTCATCTCTGATCACCTCGATTCGGCGAATGGTCCGACAACGCCGAAAGGGTCGCTAAGGCATCACTGAGACCCATATCGAGGCCCGGGTGCAACTCCCGCCTCATCTCGGCCACTTGACGGCTGGCGTTCATGAGAGCCCTCGCCAGAGCGGCACTGATCGTCGCTCCTTCTCGGTTGCGTGCCCAGTCCGGCGATATCTCACAGCCGGTCAGACCGCCCGCACCGAGCCGGATGATGGTGTTGCCTCCGTCGTCGGACGCTTCGGCCGAGGCCGTCGGCTCCGCCACGCGACGGCCGGACGCGTGCAAAGCCTGGAGGACCGGTTCGCTGAACTGGACGTTCGCGCGTACCCGGCCGTCCATCGGCAACGGCGGAAGCGGGGTGCTGCTTGCGTCCGGTTCCTCCTCCACGTCCCGTTGCCGCCTCCACCACCGGGCGTCGTCGAGACGACCAGCCCAGGCATGCATAGCCCGGCGGACGGCATCGTCGTACGCGTCCATGACCGCCGCGCCGAGTTCTTCCGGTCCGAGTCGACGTTCCCAGCCCTCATGGACCCGGATCTCGACGGGGAGCCCAGCCAGGCCGATGAATACGGATACCCGTCCAGTCGAGTCGCTACCCTCGGACTGTTGCGGGATCGCTGCGGTCAGTTCACCCGCCAGCCGTTGCAACCGGCTGACCCGCTGATGCAGTAGCTGCAGGCCTTCTGGTCGCACGTCGCTGTTCACGGCGTCGCTCCTTCCGATCGGGAGTGCGTCGCCGCGCGGGCGATCATCGCGATCGAGAACACCGCATGCACCAGTAGGACGCCGAAGATCAGCGATGCTCCACCGGCGAAGAGGAAAGCGAAAGCGATCAGCGCCAGGAGTCCGCCGACGACACCCAGCCCGAGGGCGACAACCGTGGCCAAGGCACCAACCGTACGTCGAAAGGCAAGAACCGCGCCGAACGCCGACAGCACGGCTGCCGCAACGCCGACAGCAATCGTGCCGATCCGGCCCAAAGGCGATGCGGCCGCGATCTCCGCGAACATCGCGGCAGCCAGCGCCGCCGCGCTGGACTCCACCACGGCCGGCGCCGCGAACAGGAAAAGGCCTAGCCCTCCCGTACGCTGCGACTCGACTGATTCTCTTGGCACCTGACTACCTCCGAAGCACGAGCAGGCCAGGGAGCGTCTGGTCGCAAAGCTGGGCATGCCGATGGCAGACATGGATCTCCCGCCTGGAGCTGCTACGCACCCCTCAAAGCGGTACACGCCGTCTACGGTCCATCGGTTCAGCCCTTACTCATGGTGCGAATCGGGACCTGGCCATGCGAACCGCAGTTCCTCGGTGCGTGGGATGCAGCAGGCGCCCGACAGCAGAACCGCGATCGTGGTGATCAGGACCCGGCTGACGCCGGCGGCCGCTCAGACAGGAAGTAGTCGACGCTTGAACCAGCACGCACAGATACATCCTCGGGTGATCTCGAGGGCGGCCCCACGGCGCTCCGATGCGGCTGGTCAGCGTTCGCAACCGACAAGCGTTTCGCCGGCTACGCAGGTGTCGGATGTGGCGTGGGTGCCGCCGTCGAGCAGGTCGGTGCCGGAGCCCCCGTTCAGTTCGTCGTCGCCGGGTTCGCCGTAGAGCGAGTCGTTGCCGTCCTCGCCGTAGGCGGTGTCGTCGCCGGAGCCGCCGCGCAGCGTATCGCCGTCGGTGCCGCCGTACAGGAGATCGATGCCCTGGCCGCCGTCGACATTGTCCTGTCCGGCATCGCCGTTGACGGTGTCGTTGCCGGACTCGCCGAAGAGCCAGTCGTCGCCGACCTCGCCGACGATCAGGTCGTTGCCGGTCCCGCCGTACGCCGAGTCGGCCTCGGTGCCGCCGCTGATCCAGTCGACGCCGTTCTGGCCGTACAGCGTGTCGTTCCCGGCGTTGCCGAACAGGATGTCGTCGCCATCGCCGCCGGTCAGGTTGTCCGGGTCGGTGCCACCGGTCATCCGGTCGGCACCGGCGCCCCCCTTGAGCTGGTCCGCCCCGGCCTCGCCGCCGAGGTTGTCGTCGCCGTCGTCGCCGGCGAGCCAGTCGTTGCCGTTTCCGCCGCGAAGGGTGTCGGCGTCCGCTCCACCGGCCAGATCGTCGGCGCCGTCTCCGCCGAGCAGGCGGTCCATCCCCGCGCCCCCGGTGAGTGTGTCGTCGCCGTCGCCGCCGTCGAGCAGATCGTCGCCGGGGTCGCCGCTGATCACGTCGGCGTCCCCGTCGCCGTACAGCGTGTCGTGCCCGTAGCCGCCTGAGATGTGGTCCAGCCCCGGGCCGCCGTTGATGGTGTCGTCGTCGACGGGTCCCGACCCGCCGCGGAGGGTGTCATTGCCGGCGCCGCCGGTGATCACGTCGCGGGACTGCTCGCCGTCCACGATGTCGTCGCCTTCCCCGCCGTCGAGGATGTCGCCGGTGTCGTCGCCGTATTCGTGGAACAACGAGTTGACGTTGCCGTTGCCGCCGTTGATCTGGTCGGCACCCGGACCGCCGTAGACACTGTCGCTGTCGCCGTTGCCCCAGAGACGGTCATCGCCCGTACCGCCGTCAATGGTGTCTTTTCCGGCCATGCCTTCCAACGTGTCGTCGCCGTCCCCGCCGACGAGATAGTCGTTGCCCGACCCGCCGTTGGCCGCATCCGCTCCGCTGCCACCGGAGAGGACATCGTGTCCGTTGTCGCCTTGGAGCCGGTCGTCGCCCGCATCGCCGTACAGTTCGTTGTCTCCGTAGCCGCCGTCCAGCAGATCGGCGCCGGTGCTCCCGTACAGGCGGTCGTTTCCCGCGCCGCCGTAGGCGTGGACCGGATGAGGCGTCCGGTGGCGGGCGATGTCATCGAGGTCGCCGAGGTTCAACCGGATCAGCTGCAGCGCCGCGGACGGGCAGCCGACGACGGACAGATCGGTCGAGTCGGGATGGACGCAGCCGGCGCCCGCTCGCAGCGGCACGATGTCGTCGACGAGGATTGACGAGCCGCTGACCGTGACGGTGAGATCGCTGGCGACGCCTGCAGCCGAGTCGTAGGCCACCTGTCCTGCCGCGTCGTCGAGGGAGACGACTCCTACCGCAGCGGCGTCGGCAGGATCTGCCGGAAGCAACGCGGCGGCGAGAGCCAAGATGGTGAATGCGGCCGCTGTGGAACTGTCGCGACGCGGGCAGGGCCGGGACCGGCGGGCGATGACCATCACGGCTCTCCAGCCGGGCGGGTGGTCGCCGGGTTCTCCGGGGCCACATCGGTGAGCCGGCGCAGGTTGTGGTGAATGGCCATGGTGGTCGGATGGCCGGCCGGGTAAGTGTGCTCGGCGATGGCCGATGCACGCAGATAACAGCCGCGAGCTTCGTCGCGGCGGCCCTGGTCGTGCAGCAGGGTCCCCAGGTTGTTGCAGATCATCCCTATCTCCGGATGGTCGGCACCGAGAAGGTGCTCCTTGATGGCGAGGGCGTGTCGATAGCCCTGTTCGGCGGCGTCGAGATGCCCCTCTGCGTGGTCGACGGCGGCGAGGTTGTGCAGGTGCACGGCGATCTCGTACCGCGGTGGCGGACGGACCCCCGCGCAGATGGCCAGGGCGCGACGGAGGTGCTCGCGGGCCTCGTCGTGGCGGTCCTGGGCGGCGATCGCGGCACCCAGGATCGACAGATCGGCGGCGAGCTCGACCTTGGCCGCACGCTGGCGCCCGCGCACCCGCACGGCACGGCGGGCATGTGTCTCCGCCTGCGGAAACTGCCGTTGCGCGTACGCCAGACCGGCCAGGTTGTGGTGAAGCGTGGCCTGATCGGCCGGCGCGACGGTGCGCCCCCGGTACAGGGCCTCGACCTGCGCGTAGCAGCGCGCCGCCGGCCCGTACGCACCAAGCTCCTTGGCGGTGATGCCGAGTACGGTCAGCACCGCCGCCAGTTGCCGGGGATCGGGTGTTGTCTCCGCCTCGACCAGCGCGCGGGCCCGCCGCAGCGTGGCGGTGGCCTGCGGATACCGGCCGCCGCGCCGGTGCCCGTCGCCGAGGGCCGTCAACGCGCACATCAGCAACGTGTTCCGTCGAGGGGTCGGCGGAGCCGCGTCGAGCAGACGCACCGCATGTGTGAGGTGGGCATGGCTGGCGGTGGCCTCGTCGCGGTCGCGGTCGATCACGGCCGCAGTCAGGGCGGCTTCGGCCTGAGCCGGCACCGGCACCGTCCCGGCGGCGACGAGCCGCAACGCGTGACCGGCCTGCCGGGCCGCCGCGTCCAGGTCGGCGTGCCGGTGCCAGTAGCGGGCCAGCTCGAGCCGGCGAGCGACACGCCACTGGCGCCAACGGCTGCCTGTCATCGGGCGGATCGCGGACGAGACGCGTTACCGCAACCGGACCGGCTCACTGTGGTTCCAGGTGATCATGGCCTGGGCGGCGCTGCTGGACACGGCCAGCAGACCGCAGAGCCCCACCACCACGACAACCAGCCGACGAACACTGCGCAACACGGCCCTCACGCCCTTCCGGTACGCCGGCGCGTCTCCCCGGCGCCGAGCTGTCAGGACGGTAGCCAGCGAACACCGGCGGCCGAAGTAGCAAGTTCTCGCCATATCGCGGGTCCAGGCGTGCGGCTTATATTGGCCGGTTGGTGTCCGGAGCCACGCAGGTACGATCCGCGGGCCTCGGCAAGGGGTTTTGACGTCCCCGACGGTTCGGTAACGTCAGCCCTTACCGGCACGATCACCTCGACGTGAGGAGTCAATGTGCGTCTGCGAACCGTGGTCCTGACCATTACCACCTTCCTGATCGCCGCCATCGCGGCCCTCCTCGCCAGTCCGGGCGCAGCCATGGCCGGATACACCTGGTCCAACTGAGTGCCCGTGCGGGAGCGCACAGTGGGCGCTCCCGCAGCCGGCAATAACGGGCATTTCGGTCAATCTCGGAGAGTGAGAGGCCTTGCCGGTTCTGATCAGGTTCCGGTCGCGTCGCGGTAGGGAGAAGAACGACCAGAGCACGAGGGTACGGACGTCGCCGGCCTCACGGATATGGCGGGCCGCCTCCTCGACACTCCGAAGCGCACCTCGTAGCGGGTGGCGGTCTCGTGCCCGCCCAGTGCGCCGAGCAGCGTGTGAAAGCCGTACATCACCGCCTTGCCGTAACGCAGCACGAGGACGAGATCCCGACCAAGCATGCGGAAGTTCTGCCAGCCACACCCGCGGCTACCCGAGCCACCACGCTGCGCTCGGTGGTCCGCCCGGCCTCACACTCTCGCAGCCACCAGCATCTCGTCGAGCATCGTTCGGTAGGCGGTGGGGTGGACGATCGGGACGCCGTACTGATGCGCCTTCTTCGCCTTGCCGGACATCGTGTCGGGGTCGGCAGCGACCAGCAGGCGGGTCTTCTTGGTGACGTTGCCGCCGACGTCCAGGCCGTGCCGCCTGGCGGTGTCCTCCCATACCTCCCGGGTTGGAGTCATGCTGCCGGTGAAGACCACGAGATCACCGGCGCTCAACCGCCACCGCTCGCGGGCACCCGCCGCCCCGTCGGCATCGGCCAGTGAGCGGTCGACGTCACCGGCGGTGAGGCCGAGCAGTCCAGCGACGGCGTCGAGGTCACGTCGTTCCGCCGCGGTCAGGATCTGGTCCTGCAGGGCGACGACGGCCAAACTCGTCAGATATCCCCGGTGTAGCGCCTCCACGTCGGCGCGGGCCAGGCCCAACCTGTCGGCGGTCGCCACGAGTTGATCGGCCTCAATCGCCGAGATGTGCCGGTCGAGCAGCGCGCGGTCGAGCAGGTCAAGGTACGCGTCTTCCTGTGGATCCCGCAACCGGGGCAGCCTGTCGACCAAGCGGGTCAGGAAGTGCGGCTCCCGGTCTTCCGCGCGGCGACGTGTCACCGGGGCAAGGCCGTTGCCCACCACGGCCGGCCACCGTACCCGCTGCGCCTCGTGCACCAGCGAGGCCCAGGGCGCCGGGTGTCCCGCCTGCCGCAGATAGAACGCGAACAGTTCGGCGGCCGCCCGGGCGTCGTGGAGAGCGGAGTGCGCCCGATGAAGGCCGAGGCCCGCGGCCGACCGGCAGGCCTGCAGACTGCGCGCCGCAGCGGGCAGGAAATGCCCGGCCAACCGCATGGTGCACAGGCCCCGGCCCGCTTCGACCGGCACCTGGTAGCCGAGTTTTGCGAACTCCGCGGTGAGGAAACCGGCGTCGAAGATCAGGTTGTGCGCCACGACCGTGTGCCCGGCAAGGCGCTCGACGATCTGCCCGGCGAGGTCGGCGAACCGCGGTGCGCGACGGGCCTCGGCGGCGGTGATGCCGTGGATCTCCTGTGGCCCGAGGTCCCGATCGGGGTTCACCAGCGTGCACCACTCGTCGACGGTACGGCCCGTCTCGTCGAGGCGTACGACAGCGATCTCCAAGACCCGGTCGTGCCAACTGGTCCGGATTCCGGTCGTCTCTAGATCAACGACGGCATACATGTCTCAGCCTCCAGACCCACAACACCACCGGCCGTCCCGGCGCTGATGACGATGACAGCGTGACCGCGGACGCCGGGATGTGAACGCTAGTGGCGCGCGACTCGCCCCGTACCCTGCTGACCGGCGGGACTTCCTGGACGACACGCCGATCCACGACGGTTGCGTATCACACCGGAGTCGGTTGTGGATGCGCGTCAAGCCGCCGGCGGGCGCTGCCGAACCTCCGCAGCGCGGCGCACATGGCTCGCGTCTCGGTCTCGGCCGGCCGTGATGTCCAGAAAATCGTCGACGTCGCCGCCCATGTCATCGACCGGACGGCTCCGCCTGAGCGCCCGGCGGCAGACCTGCACTGCGTTGACAAGGAGGACCTTGCACCGGGTTGCCGCAGAGTCATCGACATCCATAGGTTGTGTGCCATAGAGAACCTCGATGCCGCCGAGGAGTGGCTGGACTCCTGGGTGGCTGGAGTCGATGCCCAGGCTTCTCGCACCGTCGAACTGTCTCGCCGAGTGGCAGCACTGACCGGCAACGCGCGCAGCCGCGACGGATCCATCACCGTCACGGTTGGATCCTCCGGGGCATTGGAATCGCTCGGGCTTGACGATCAAGCCCTGCAGACGACCGGTGCTGACCTGAGCCGGCACATCACGACCCTGATCCGGCAGGCCCAGGCCCACCTCGCGGCGCAGGTCACCGAGCAGGTCCGCCAGACCGTCGGCCTGGACACCGAAACCGGGCAGGCGGTCCTCCACTCCTTCACGACCCGGTTTCCCGCACCGCCCGACGACGAGCGCCCCGATCGCCGTGCCTGGTGAAGAGCTGCTGCGCTTTCCGGCTGAAGACGTGCTCGGGCATGCCGCCAGCACTGACGCGGTCGCCGGCGCCGTCGAGCAGGCCCGGTCCGCAGTCCGCGAGATCACCATGGACCGGGACGCCTACGGGCAGTTGTGCCAGTTCCTGCCCGGCCTGCTGAACCCGATCTTCGCCGAGGCCGTCGGCGCCCTCGCCGACACCGGCGAGTCGCTGCGGGAGACCGCACACCACCTACGCGCGGCGGCTGCCGACATCACCGCGACCGACACCGCTGCCGGCGACACCATCCGTAACGCCGCCCGGCCCACGAGACCACCGCCGTGAGCAGCAACCCGCTGGTGGCCGGGAGCCACGACTCGACCACCTGGTACACCGGCCTGGGCCTGGTCGAGGACACCGCCGACATCACCAACGGCATCCGCAACCACAGCTGGGTCGATCCGGCCCTCGGCGGCGTCGGTGCCACCCTCGACACGCTGTCGCTGGCCATCGACCCGCTGGGCACGCTGGCTTCCTGGGGCGTCGCCTGGCTGATGGAACATGTCAAGCCGCTCAAAGAAGCGTTGGACTGGCTCGCCGGCAACGCCGACGAAGTCGCCGCCCATGCCGCAACCTGGGCCAACGTCGCCACGTTCACCGCACAAGCCCGCCAGCAATACACCGACCAGCTCCGCACCGAGGTCGCCGGCTGGTTCGGCGCCTCCGGCGACGCCTACCGCCGGCACGCCGACGCCCACCTGCAAGTCCTGGAAACGCTGTCCACCGCGGCACAAGGCATCTCGTACGCCGTGGAAGGCGCCGGCCTACTCGTCGCCCTGGTCCGCGGCATCGTCCGCGATTTGATCGCCGCCTTCATCGGCACCCTCGCCGTCCGCCTACCCCAATGGCTCGCCGCAGAAGGACTCACCCTCGGCATCGCCACCCCTGTCGTCGCCGGGCAGGTCGCCACCCTCGTCTCCACCTGGGCCAACAAGATCCAGCACTTCGTCCGAGCACTGCTCACCAGCCTCCGCCAACTGCACCCGATGCTCGGCAACCTCAGCGACATCTTCACCCGGCTACGAACCCGAACCCACGACCTGGCCCGCACCGACCCGACCGCTCCAGACCCGAACGAGCGACAGCGATACCTCCACCACTCTGAGGCTGATCCGTTGGCGCGCTGGGGACCGGCACGAGAAACGCACCCGGGCGAGTGGGACGAGGCCGTACGCGAGGCAGAGGCCGCCGGAGTCGAGATCACCTTCCGATCCGGTGGGCTCGCCTATGGACCGAGTCCTTCCCCCGGTCGACCTGGTGTTCTGATTCTCGACCCGGACGCGTCCTACGGCGCGCTACTGCACGAGATGCAACACATGCGCGACGACCAGGCCGCCGGGTGGGCCGGCATGCGAGGCTGGTTCGAGGACCCCCATGTGCGATACGCGAACGAGGTTCATGCCTGCGAGCAGGAGATCCGGTACGCCGAGTCGATCGGTGACCATGACTCGGCCGCAAAGCTCAGAGACCTTGTCCGCGAGGAGTACCGCAATATCTTCGGAGAGGAACCATGACCCTGCCTGTACCGCCGAAACTTCCCGTGCCACCGGTCCGAGAGATGAGCAATACGGCACTGGCCGACCTCATCCGAGCTGGTGGCCCGTACCGGGGGAAGGCCGTTTTCGAACTGGGTGACAGGGCCGCGAACGACGAGAGCGCGGCGAGTCTGCTGGGGGATCTGACCCGCCTCCCCGTCCTCCGCGCGGATCGGATCCACCGGCTGTCTCTGGCCTGGGCGGCAATCATTTCTCTGCTGGCCGCGAAGACGTCGTACGCAAGGCAGACGGCGTACCAATCGTTCGCTGCCCTACCTGAGTCCGAGCAACGAGACCTGCTCGCCTACTTGCGTTGTGACCGGATCGAAGACGCCCAGCCGTGAGGTCAGTTCCGGGTCGGCGATATCCCCGACACGACACCTTCGCCCGCGTCCATCTCCGCCGTCCGGCGTCGTAGCTCGCGGCCGTTGGCAGCACGGGACAGGTACTCGGTCTCCCGCCAGGCGTCGTACTCACTCTTCCGCATGATCACCAGCGGCTCGCGCCCGCTTCGGGTGACTACAAGGTCCTCGGCGTCGTGTTCGATGGCGTCGAACAGGTTGGCGAGATTGGCGCGCAGGTCGGACGCGGTTATGACCTTCATGAACCCTCCCCGAGTTTGTACGTTGTAACGTACAAATCGCCTCCGACTCGGCGGGCGCGGCCTTGCACACGGTGCACATGTCGATCCCGTCCGGCGGTCGGCGCGCAGGTATCGTAGAACGAAACCAAGGGCTGTGGTCGGCTTCGGGAATCGCAGAGGGGGCACGGTGAGCGCTCAGGCTTTCGGCGCGAAGATGCCGACGCATGTGACCCTGGACGACGTCGCCAGCATGGCAGCCGCCGACGAGAACCACCGATACGAGCTGAGTCCCGAGGGAGTGCTCTCGATCATGCCCCCCGCGGACCCGGAACACGCGTTACTGGTGATGCGCATGATCTTCTGGCTCGCCAGCCACGGCTATGAAGCCGAACAGCTCGCCGCCGACTGCGGCATCGACGTCGGCGGCGGCCGCGTTCCCGATCTGACGGTGTGGGCCAGAGGCATGCCTCCGCGTCGCGCCCGCTCAAGCTACGCGGGCACGTCCGGGCTGCTCCTCGCCGTCGAAGTCGTCTCCGGCGGGTCCGAGGTCACTGACCGGATCATCAAGAAGGCCGAGTACGCAAAAGCCGGCATTCCGCGATACTGGGTCGTCGAGCGCGACGGTGGAGCGACCGTGCACCGGCACGTTCTGAACGACGTCGGCGAGTACGAACTCGACCCCGCCGGGCCTCAGCCCCTCACCTGGCTCCTGACCTCCAACCCTGACGTAGAGTAACTTTCCGCCGCCGGCTCCCGGATATGGCGGGCCGTCTCCTCGACGTTCTCACCGAAGCGCACCTCGTATCGGGCGGTGGTCTCGTGCTCGCCCGGTGCGGCGAGCAGGGTGACCGGCGGCGATATTCTGCAGTGGACATGGAGTTTCGAATCCTCGGTCCGCTCGAAGTGCTGCGCGGATCGGAACGGATCGCACTGGGCAGGCGCCGTGGGGAGCGCTGCCTGCTCGGCCTCCTGCTGCTCGACGCCGGCGAGGTGGTTCCGCTCGACCGGCTCGTTGATCTCCTGTGGGACGGCGACCCTCCCGCTACGGCACGGGGCACAGTCATGACCCACATCGCCCGGCTGCGGTCGCTTCTCGACCCGTACCGCGATGGCCGCTCGGGCGTACGCATCGTGCGGATCGGTGACGGCTATCTGATCGACGTCGGCGGCGCCACCGTGGATGTCTGCCGGTTCCGGGAGCTGTACGAGCGGGCGAGGACCACCGCGGAGGTGGCCGGACGGGCGGCGTTGCTCAGCGAGGCGTTGCGGTTGTGGCGCGGCCCGCTTCTCGCCGACGTCGCCTCCGAGCGGGTACGGACACGTGCCGCGACCGGCCTGCACGAGTTGCGCCTGTCGGTGCTGGAGTCCTGGGCGGACGCCGAGCTGGCCTGCGGCCGGGCGTCTGAGGTGATCGCCGCGCTGGCCGATCCGGTACGCCGGCAGCCGCAACGGGAGCGGCTGGTCGGTGCGCTGATGCTCGCGCTGCACCACGACGGGCGGCAGGCTGAGGCTCTGGCCGTCTACCGGCGGACCCACGACCTCCTCGGCGAGCGACTCGGGCTGGAACCGGAGCCGGACCTGCGCCGGCTGCATGCGTGGATCGCCCAGGACGATCCGACGGCCCGGCCACCCGCGCCCGCCGGCCCGTTCACCGGTGGGCCGGACGCTCTGCGGCGGCTCGACGCGATCCTGGCAGCACATGCCAGTGGCCTCGGGCCGACCGTGGTGGTCATCTCGGCCGCAGCCGGCGCCGGCAAGTCGGCCCTGGCCGTGCACTGGGGTCGCCGGGCGCGACAGCATTTCCCCGACGGCCAGCTCCAGGTCGACCTGCGTGGGCGTACGGCTGCGTCAGCGCTGCGGCCGATCGAGGCGCTCACCGTACTCCTGAAGGCTCTCGGTCTGCCTGCGGACCTGGTTCCCGCCGATGTGGACCAGGCCGCCGGCCTCTACCGCAGTTCGGTGGCCGGCCGGCGGCTGTTGCTGGTCCTCGACGACGCCCGGGATCCGGAACAGGTGCGCCCGCTGCTGCCCGGTGACCCGGGCGTCATGGTGCTGGTCACCAGCCGCAACCGGCTCGGCGGGCTGGTCGCTATCGAGGGCGCCCATCGGCTGGCCTGCGATACGGCGCCCTGGCCACCCCCAGCACCCTGTCGTACGGGAGAAAGCCGAACCGCCGGGAGTCGTTGGGATGCGTCGGGTTGTCGCTCAGCACCGTGAGCGCGCCCGCGGGCACCCGGCCGTCCGGGGTGTGGCACCGTCCTGGCAGACCCGGCGGAATCGGATCGCCGGCCACCGCGGTACACCGTTTGATCATCCAGGTGCGCCGGTCCCGCACGCCGGTCGCGGCCGTGGCCCGGTAACCGCCGTCGTCGCTGTCCGGGTGTTCCAGCACCACGATCTGCCCTGGCCGGACCCGGGCGCCGGACATCCGCCGGATCAGGAGGCGATCACCGTCGCGCAGAGCAGGGAGCATGCTCGCGCCGCGGACGGTGATCAGGACGAGCCACCGGCGCTGGACCTGGACCGCCGC
Source organism: Actinoplanes sp. NPDC026670 (assembly GCF_040638175.1). Lineage (NCBI taxonomy): Bacteria > Bacillati > Actinomycetota > Actinomycetes > Micromonosporales > Micromonosporaceae > Actinoplanes > Actinoplanes sp. NPDC026670. The sequence continues at coordinate 173,049 of NZ_JBEZXU010000016.1, read as the reverse complement.
ACCGAGCAGGCCTGCCGTGCCGAGCACCCCGGTGAGCAGCATCCATCCGGTCATCGCCGCACCGTCTCCCGGTAGCCCTCGGCCTGGAGAGTGAACAGGCCGGAGTAGACACCACCGGCCGCGAGCAGGGAGTCGTGGTGGCCGGTCTCCGCGACGACGCCGTCGTCCAGGACCACGATCCGGTCGGCATCACGCACCGCGCTGAGCCGGTGTGAGATGAGCAGGCTGGTACGACCCTGCCGATGCCGGGCGAGCCGGCGGTGGATCTGTTGTTCGGCCTCGGGGTCCAGTCCGGAGCTGGGCTCGTCGAGGATCAGCAGGTCCGGTCCGCCCTTGACGAGCGCGCGAGCCAGGGCTACCCGCTGCCACTGCCCGCCGGAGAGCACCACGCCGGCGTCCGGGCCGGCCTCGCCGGCGAAGCTCCGGGTGAGCTGGGTGGAGTACCCGTGCGGCAGCCGGCTGAGGACGTGGTGGATCCCGGCGCGGTCCGCGGCCTCCTGGACACGGCTTGTCTCCTGTTCTCCGGCCACGTCGGCCAGGGCGATGTTCTCCTCGGCGGAGAGGTCGTAGTTCATGTAGTCCTGGAACACGACGCTGAGCCGGGCGCGCAGTTCCTCGATGGTGAACTCCCGGATGTCGACGCCGTCCCACAGAACCGCCCCGCGGGTGGGGTCGTAGAACCGGCAGAGCAGTTTGACCAGCGTGCTCTTACCCGATCCGTTGCGGCCCACGAGCGCCACCGATCCGCCGAACGGGATCGTCAGGTTCACTCCGCGCAGCGCCCACGGGTGCTCCGGGCCGTACCGGAACCAGACGTCCCGCAGTTCGATCCCGCACCTCAGCGGTGGCACCCCGCGGGCCGGAACGGCTCGCGGGAGATCGGGGGGATGGCTCCGGACAGCGGCGTGATGCGCGAAGAGCAACAGCGACTGCTGCACCCGGGCGGCGTCCGAGATCCCCCGGCCCAACGCGGTCTGCACGCCGGCCACCGCGGCGATGAACATCGTGACGTCGCCGGCGCTGAGCCGTCCGCCGGCCGCCGCGCGGACCGCCCACAGCAGCCCCGCGCCCGCCACCACCGCGGCGGTCAGAGCCAGTCCACCGTGTACGACCAGGGTGCGCCGGTCCAATCGGTCCTCGACCGAGTGCGCGGCGAGTCGCTCGGCGCGCATCCGGCCCCGCAGGAAATCGCCGGCGCTGAAGAGCCTGATCTCCTTCGCCGCCTGCACGTCGGTCAGCAGGGTCGCGTAGAACATCTCCCGCCGGTGCCGGGGGCTGATCTCCCAGTACGCGGCGGCCTGCCGGCGGGCCAGCCACAGCTGCGCGATCAGGCCCGGCACCGCCGAGACCATCAACAGCACGGTCATCGGCAGGCTCAGCGCGGCGAGCGAGACCACGAAGCCGGCCACGAGCGCCACCGCGCCGAGCAGTCCGAGAACACTGTCGAAGACCAGGGCGGGTGCGTTCTCCGCCTGCTGAGCCATCCGCAGCCGGTCCAGGAAACGCGGGTCCTCGAAGTTCCGCAGTCCCTGCTGGCGCTCCACCGCGGCGTAGAGCCGATCCTGGGCGAGCAGGCCGGACCGGCGGCTGATTCGGGCCTGGAGATAGCGGTTGAGCTGGGGCAGGACGGCGGTGCCGGCCGCGGTCACGGCCAGCCCGAGCGCGAGACCGAGCACCGCCGAGGCCGCGACCGGCGGGCGGGTGACCCGGTCCAGGATCGCCTTGGTGAGCCAGGCCGCGGCCACCGGCGCCGCCACGCCTGCCGCCGTCACCAGGACGTAGGCCGTCACACCCCACCGGGCCGGGCGCCAGACCAGCCCCAACGCGGCCGGGAGGTGGCTCAGCGCCGCCTTCTCGGCGTTCGCGGCGACGGTCATGCGAGCGCCGCGATCTGGATCTGCTGCGGGCGATACGCCGACGACCGTACGACGCCGGTCTCGCCGATGACGTAGTAGGCGGGGTAGCCGGACACCTCGAACGCCCGCGCCATCGGGCCGTCCTCCGGATCGAGCAGCACCTGCGAGACCGGACCCAGCTGTGCCACCATCGGCGCGGCCTCCGCGGCGGCGCCCGCCACCACGGCGAGCACCCGGTGCCGCCCGCCTGGGGTGTCGCCGGCCAGTTGCAGGAACGCGGGAAGGTTCTCCTCGCACGGCGGGCAGCCGGGCTTCATGAAGGCGACCACGGTGTCGCCGGTCAGCACGTCACGGCTCACCGGTTCGCCGTCGACAGTGGTGGCCGTGAAGCCGCCGACGCGCTCGCCGGCGGGAATCAGGCCCGGCGGGGCGACGGTGCCACCGCCGGCGGCGAGCATCGCCGTGTGCGTGCGCAGGCGCCTAATCACGCCGAGCGTGAGCAGCAGGTTCAGGGCGGTGACCAGGCTGAGGAGCAACACGGCGGCGAGTAGGTACGTCATCGGTAGTCCTTGTCGTCGTAGAGTGCCGGGGCGACGGCACGGCGGTGAACAGTTCGATGAGGTCGTCGAGGCAGATGATCAGCGCGGCGACGGTGAGGCCGGCGACGGCCGCTACGAGCACCCCGGCCGGGTCCGTTCCCTTGCCTGCCGGTCCGGCCAGGCCGATCACGGCCGCGCCCGCCAGCAGGCCGTTACGCAGCAGGTGCCGGCGGCTGAGCGGGGACTCCCGGTGGCCGAAGCAGCGGCACGGCGCGGGCTTGCCCCGCACCAGAACGACGGCGACCCCAGCCGTCAGCACGCCGAGCAGGCCCAGCGCGACGGTGAAGCCGGCAGTGGCGGTGCCGTCGGCGATGAGCAGCACGGGCACAGCCGCCTCGGTGAGGCCCAGAGCGACCGCGACGGACGCCACCATCCGGGCGGGCATCAGGCTCAGCTGGTGCAGCGACCCGGTGAAGTCGCGTATCGCCGGGCGGGACCTCAGCTTGCCGAAGGCCGCCGCCAGGAACACGGCGCCGAGCAGGACCCGGCAGGCCGTCGAGAGATACATCGTGACCATCACTTCCCGTCGGAGGTGCCGGCCCGGCCGCACAGGACGCCGGGCCGGCGACTGCTCAGCACAAGCCGGCGTTGCGCCAGACCTGCCGGTAGACGTAGCAGCCCTCGAAGGTCTCCGTGTAGCAGTTGTAGAGCTGCTCGGCGCCGTAGGTCGTACACCGGTAGATGCCTGTCCCACAGCAGCTTCCGCAGCAGGCGGCATGTGCGTCCGCCCGCGGGACGAACCGGCCGAACAGGCCGGCCGTTACCTTCGATGTGAGTCGTCTCATGCCATGCCCTTTCACAGACGGATCGTGGAACGCCCCCGTGACGTCCCCGTCGCTCGAGAGTGCGGGACGGCTGTTGACAGACCTTGGACATGATCACTCCCGGTGATCACGCGTGCACCGCTTTCATAGACTCAGGTCGCTATGGACTTCTTCGTGCTCGGGCCACTGGTCGTCCGCGACGGGGACGAGCCCGTCCGGCTCTGCCCGCGCCGGCGCGAGCGCTGCCTGCTCGGCCTGCTGCTGCTGGAGCCGGGCCGGCTGATGGCCGCGGACCGCCTGGCCGACCTGCTCTGGGACGGCGAGCCGCCGGTCCGCGCCGAGGCGATGCTGCGCAGTCATGTCTCGCGGTTGCGCGGCTCGTTGTCCGCCTTGACCGACGTACGACTGCGCCGCCAGGGCTCGGCCTATGTGCTGGAGGTGGCGCCGGACCGGGTGGACGCACACCGGTTCACCGCCCTGGTGCGAACCGCCGCGCAGGTGGCCGGCCCGGACCGCCGCAGCCGGATCCTGCGCGAGGCGCTGGGGCTGTGGCGCGGGAACCTGCTGACGGACATCGCCTCCGACCGGCTGCGGGATCGGGTGGGCGAGGGCCTGACCGAGGCACGCCTGGGCGCCGCCGAGGATCTCTTCGCGGCCGAGCTCGCCTGTGGACGGCATGACCAGGCGGTTCCGGCGCTCACCGACCTGGTCGCGGATCATCCGTACCGTGAGCGGCTGGTCTCGCTGCTCATGCTGGCGCTGTACCGTTCGGGCCGGCAGACCGACGCTCTGGAGGTCTACCGCCGCGCCCTGGCCCGGCTGGCCGGCGATCTGGGCATCGCGCCGGGTCCCGGCCTGCGCCGCCTGCACGAGGCCGTGCTCTGCCGTGATCCGGAGATCGACCCGCCGCTCGCCGCGAGCGGATCCGCTCCGCTCGCGTCCCCGGTGGTGCCGGCTCAGCTCCCCGCCGCGCCGCGGCACTTCTTCGGCCGGGAGGGCGATCTCGCCGCGCTCGCCGAGGCCGGCGCCGGTGCCGCAGTCGTCACCGTCGAGGGGACGGCGGGGGTCGGCAAAACCGCCCTCGTTCTGCGCTGGGCGGCTGCCGCCCGGAGCCAATTCACCGACGGCCAGCTCTTCGTCGACCTGCGTGGGTTCTCCGCCGAGGCGCTCCTGCCGCCCGCCGAGGTCCTGGCCAAGCTGCTCCGGGCGCTCGGCGTGCCCGTCGCCGACCGGCCCGCCGACACGGCTACGGCGGCGGCGAGATTCCGGGCGGCCGTCGGCTGGCGGCGAATGTTGATCCTGCTCGACAACGCCGCCGGCGTCGAACAGATCCGGCCGCTGCTGCCCGCCGGGCCCCGATGCGTCGTGGTGATCACCAGCCGCAACCGGCTGGCCGATCTGCCCGCGGCCGGGAAGACCGTCCGGATCACGCTGGGTCCCCTGCCCGTGACCGACGCGATGGGCCTGCTGCGAGCGTTCCTCGGCACCGAGCGCATGGACCAGGACCCGGGCGCGGCGAACGCGCTCTCCCGCGCCTGCGGTCACCTCCCGCTGGCGCTGCGGATCGCGGCGGCCAATCTCGCCGACGACCCGGGCCGGCCCATCGCCTCCTACCTGCAGGAGGCGGCCGCAACCGGCCTTTCCGCCTGGAGCGTCGACGGCGATCCCCACGCCGCGGTGCGACGAGCCTTCGATCTCTCGTACGCGAAACTGGCGCCCCCGGCCGCCCGCCTCTTCCGATTGTCGGGCCTCGGTCCCGGCCCGGCCCTGTCGATGACGGCCGCGGCCGCGCTGGCCGGCCGGAGCGTCGACGAGACCCAGGCGCTGATGCGGGTGCTGGCCTACGCGCACCTCGTGGAGGAGGGCCAACCCGGCCGGTATGGGATGCACGACCTCATCGCGTTGCACGCGCGGGAACGGCTGTCCACCGACGAGCCGGCCGCGCACCGGGAAGCGGCCCGCGCCAGGCTGTACGGCTGGTATCTCGGCGTGCTCCACGCGGCCCACGCGCTTCTCGCACCGCACCGGCGGACGCTGCCGGTCACCCCACCCGATCCGCCCGTCCCGCCGGAGTTCCCCGTCACCTGGGAGTCGGCACTGACGTTCCTGGACGCGGAACGCCCCGGCCTCGTCGCGCTGGTCCGCTCCGCCGCCGCGGCCGCCCTGGACGAACCCGCCTGGCAGCTGGCCTACCTGCTGGGGCCGTACTTCCAGCTTCGCGGTGACGGCCCGGACAGCCTCGAGATCTATCGGATCGGGCTCGGCGCGGCGCAGCGGGTCGGTAGCCCGCCGGCGCAGGCAGCGCTGCACAACAGCGCCGGAATCGCGTACGCGACGGCACACCGGCTGACGAAGGCGGCCGAACACCTGTCTCGTGCGGTCGCGCTGTTCCGCGAAGGCGGGCAGGCCGACGCCGAAGCCGGCGCTCTGACCAACCTGGGCCGTCTCCTGGCCGAGCAGAACCGCCTGCCGGAAGCCCGCGCGGCGTTCGAGCGGGCCGTGCGGCTGCGGACGAGCAGCGGAGACACGGCACGGCTCGGCTTCATCCTGAACAATCTCGGCGGCACGCTGACCGCAATGGGTGAGACCGGCCAGGCCGACCGGTGTCTGAGGCTCGCGCTGGCGCTGCATCGCCGGACCGGCGACCTGGCCGGGGAGGGCAACACGCTGGACACCATCGGCGCACTGCAGCTGAAGACCGGTGCGGTGGAGGAGGCCCTCGTCAGCCTGCACACCGCTCTCGACGTCCTGCGCGCGGCGGGCTACCGGGAGGCCGAGGGCGTGACGCTCGCCAACCTGGGACGGGCCTACCTGCGCCGGGGAGACAGCACGGCGGCCATCGGATATCTGCGCCGGGCCGCCGATCACTACGACGAGGCAAGCGACTGGCACCGGGCCGAGCAGATCCGCCACGAACTGTCCGCCCTGACCGGCGGATGCCCGCGCGACGATGCCGGCGAGCCCGAAGATCTCGGCTGACCGGGCCGGATCCGGTGGTCAGCGTTCGCCGGGCCGGCCTGAACGCCGCCGATCGCACCGCGGCTCTGGTGCCGGTTTGCCGACCGGTCCGCCGCACGGCCTGTCCCGCCGGACAGGCCGCGGGCTCCGTCACGTCACACCGGCAGCAGCCGTCGCAGCGGGACCGCCTCGGTGACCAGGCCGGTGCTGAGCGAGTACCGGGCGGCGGTCACCGTCAGCCGGCCGGCCCGGACGGCGCCGTCGATCAGGGACGAGCGCTCGGACAGCAGCTCCGCGGTGTGGCACGCGTGCTGCTCGACCGTCGCCTCGAACGTCTCGGCCCCGTCGAGCCGGGCCCGGACGACGTCCGGGGCGATGCGCTCGGCGACCTCACGGATGCAGCCGGACGGCACCATGCCTTCGTCGACCATGGCGATCGCCGCGGCCACCGCGCCGCACCCGTCATGCCCGAGGATCACGATCGAGGGCACGTCGAGCTGCTGCACGGCGTACTCGATCGAGCCGAGAACGGCGCCGTCGACGACGTGCCCGGCGGTGCGGACCACGAAGAGGTCACCCAGGCCCTGGTCGAAGAGGATCTCGACCGGCACCCGCGAGTCGGCGCAGCCGAGCACGATCGCCGTCGGCGTCTGGGCGCCGACCAGCTCCGACCGGCGTTGCGAGCCACGGCGCGCATCGGCGGTGCTCCGCCCCTCCACGTACCGGGCGTTGCCGGTCCGCAGAACCGCCCACGGCGATCGGGTGTCGTCTGTCGGCATCGAGACTCCTGACTAGAAGGACGAGGGGCGCCGTTCCACGGCGACCTGGCCAGCCAGGAGAGTCGGCACGAGGCCGGGCAACCTAAGCACAAACTCCATATGCCGGACTCCAGATGCTCAATCTGCTTCCCGGCGAAATCTCTCAACGCTGCCCGGCGCCGGTCGAATGACGGGACGCGTATCCCATGAGAGAAGCGGAGCATCATGCCGAGTGCCAGGGCCAATTCCACCGACACCGACTCCCAGGAGGCCCTTCTGCGGCAGGCAGAGGACGACCGGGGCAAGGTGGCCGCCCTCAACCGGTCGCAAGCGGTGATCGAGTTCGACCTCTCGGGCACGATCCTGGCGGCCAACGACAATCTTCTCGCGACCATGGGCTACACCCGGGAAGAGGTGATCGGGCAGCACCATCGCATGTTCATGCCGGAGCGGGAGGCGCACAGCGCCGAGTACCGCGAGTTCTGGCAGCGGCTGGGTGCGGGCGAGTTCCAGGCCGGGGTGTACTCGCGGGTGGCCAAGGCCGGCCGGCCGGTGTGGTTGCGGGCGACGTACAACCCGATCCTCGGCACCGACGGCAAGCCGGTGAAGGTGGTCAAGTTCGCCGCCGACATCACCGCTGACCGCCAGCGCACCGCCGAGTTCGAGGGCAAGATCGCGGCGGTGAGCCGGTCCCGGGCGCTGATCGAGTTCGACCTCGACGGCACGATCCTGGACGCGAACCAGAACTTCCTCGACACGATGGGCTACACCCTCGACGAGATCGTCGGCCAGCACCACCGGATGTTCATGCCGCCGGGCACCGCCGGCCAGGCCGAGTACGTCGAGTTCTGGAAGAAGCTGACGCGCGGCGAGTTCGCCTCCGGTGAGTTCAAGCGGATGGCCAAAGGCGGCCGGGAGGTCTGGCTGCTGGCCTCGTACAACCCGGTTCTCGGCGCGGACGGCAAGCCGTTCAAGGTGTTCAAGTTCGCCGCGGACATCACCGAGGAGCAGCACCGCACCGCCGAGTTCGAGGGCAAACTGTCCGCGATCAGCCGGTCCCAGGCGGTCATCGAGTTCAACCTCGACGGCACGATCCTGGACGCGAACCAGAACTTCCTCGACACGATGGGCTATACCCTCGACGAGATCACCGGTCATCACCACCGGATGTTCGTCGACCCGGCCGAGGCGTCCGGAGCGGGCTACCTGCTGCTCTGGGAGCGGCTGGCTCGTGGCGAGTTCCAGGGCGGGGAGTACAAGCGCATCACCAAGGACGGCGCGGACGTGTGGCTGCAGGCCACCTACAACCCGATCCTGGACGCCGACGGACGGCCGGCCAAGGTGATCAAGTTCGCCATCGACGTCACGGCCGCGAAGCAGCGCACCGCCGAGTTCGAGGGCAAGGACACCGCGATCAGCCTCGCCCAGGCGGTCATCGAGTTCGACCTCGACGGCAACATCCTCACCGCCAACGACAACTTCCAGCGGACCGTGGGCTACACCGCGCGGGAGCTGATCGGGCAGCACCACTCGACGCTGTGCCCGCCGGAGTACATCGTCTCGCCCGAGTACCGCGACTTCTGGCACCGGCTGGCGGCCGGCGAGATCCACAGCGGCCGGTTCCACCGGGTCGGCAAGTACGGCCGGGAGGTCTGGATCCGGGCCAGCTACATCCCGATCCGGGACCTGCACGACAAGGTCTACAAGGTCGTCAAGTACGCCTACGACATCACCGACCAGGTGGTGCTGGAGCACCAGCTGGCCAACAAGACCCGGGACATGAAGTCCTCGGTGACGGCGCTGACCGCGGCCATCGACGAGATCACCGCGGCCGCCACGCAGGCGACCACGCTGGCCGACACCACCCACCACAACGCGCAGGAAGGCTACGAGGAACTACGCAAGTCGATCGACGCGATCGACCTGATCCAGAAGTCGTCGGAGCAGATCGCGGCGATCGTCACCGTGATCGGTGAGATCGCCGGACAGACCAACCTCCTCGCCTTCAACGCCTCGATCGAGGCCGCCCGCGCCGGCGAGCACGGCATCGGCTTCTCCGTCGTCGCCGGTGAGGTCCGTAAGCTGGCCGAACGTTCCTCGGCCGCGGCCCGGGAGATCACTCAGCTGATCCACGAGTCGGCGAGCCGGGTGAGTCAGGGCGCGACGGTCAGCCAGCGCGCGCAGAGCTCCTTCGGGCACATCCTGTCCAATGTCGCCGAGACGAGCGACACCATCCGCCGGATCGCGGCCTCGACCGAGGAGCAGCAGACGGTTTCGCACCAGGTCGCCGAGCTCATCAACGAACTGGTCAACAGCAACAGCGACCACTCGTGACCACGACCGCGGCCGCCACCCTCTACGGGATCTTCCGCACCGGGGAACTACGCATGGCGCTGCCGCTGGAGAAGCTGCGGGAGGTGATCGTCCGGCCGCCCGAGTTCAGCGCGCTGCCGACCGCGGGCGCCGGGCTGCTCGGGGCGGTCAACCTGCGGCACACCGTGATCCCGGTGATCGATCCGTGCCTGCTCGCCGGGCGGGCCTCGGCGATGGAGACGGGCGAGGTCATCATCATCGTCTCCAGCGAGGGCCGCCTGTTCGGGCTGCTCGCCGACGCCATCGAGGGCTCCACCCACGTCGCGGCCGAGTCCCTGCTCGCGGTGCACATGGGCGGCGGCGGGCCGGCCCTGTTCTCGCACACCTTCGAGCGCGCCGACGACCAGGCCGTCATCGCGGTGCTGGACGCCGCCACCATCGTCGACATGCCCGGCATACCGGCGATCGCCGATCCGGCCCAGCGGCCGGGGACGGCCGACGTCGCCGCGGCACAGCGGCACGGGCCTCGCCGGACCCTGCTGATGTTCGAGTGCGGCGACACCGGCCTGTCCATCGACGTCACCCATGTGCACTCGGTGGTGCCGGACCTGCGGCTGCACTCCTCGCCGCTGGACGGCCCGGTCTGCCGGGGCGTGGCGCACCTGGCCGGCCACGCCGTCCCGGCCATCGATCCGGTCGCCCTGCTCGGCCTGCCCGAGCAGCCGGCGTCCGGCACTCGGCGCGGCGTCGTGGTCTCCCTTCCGCAGGGGCTGATCGCGCTCACCGCGACGGCCGTCACCGAGATCACCACCGTGCCGGCGGAGGACATCCTGGCGATGCCGATGGTGCCGAGCCCCGACCGCACGCTGCTGGCCGGTCTGCTCAGCACGGAGGGGCGTCAGTATCTGGTGCTGGACGGGCAGGCGCTGCGCGAGAGCAGCGAACTGGCCGCCTTCGGCGCCCTGAACATCCGGCTCGAACCAGGCGTCGCCGAGACCGGCCCGCCGCCGGACGACACCGACCGGGACGCGAACCGGGTCGTCACGAGCGTCCGCAAATTCCTCACCTACAGCGTGGGGGTCGATGCCGCCACTCCGCTGGAACAGATCGACGAGATTCTGCCCTTCCCGGGCGTGCGTCTCAGCCTGGGCGGGACGTCGCTGCTCGGCATGTTCACCCACCGCCGCAAGACGATTCCGCTGATCAATCTTCCGGTCCTGCTGGGGCACGGGCACAGCCCGGAGCCGGAGGCCGACCGGGTGCTGCTGGTGACCCCGGCCGGCGGGTCGACGGTCGGGCTGGTGGTGCCCGAGTTGCGGGCCATCGAGCAGTCGGTCTGGGAGGAGCCGGAGACCGCCGTCGGCGCGGGCCGGGAACGGCTGGTCAGCATCGGCACTCCCGAGGACCACCGGCTCCTGCCGTACGTCGACCTGTTCGCCGTCGCCGCCGAACACTTCGCACGGGACACGGCAGGCGCCGGGGCCGGCGGGCCGGAGACACGGGTGGCCGCCGCCTTGCGGTGACGCAGCCGGCTGCCCGGCCGATCAGACGGCCGGGCAGCCGAACGATGGCGGCTCGTCAGGGCCGGTGGCGCAGGGCGAGCGGGAAGGTTCCCGCGCCGACGCCGGTGAGCGTACGGGTGTACTGCCGCAGGTAGGTGTCGAGGAACGGCGAACGGTCGCCCTGGGCCGGCACATCGAGCCGCGGGTTCTGCAGCGCGAGGTTCAGCCGCGCGCGGGTGATCTCGATCGTGTTGCCGCTCGGGGTGTCGCGCCAGCTCCCGCTGCCGATCGTGCCGATCTGCACGCCCAGCTGGTGACCTGCCTCGAAGGTCCAGTCGGTGGATTTCAGGTCGAACGCGACGCGGCCCGCCCGTTCGATCAGGGCCACGTTCTCGTCGAACATCACCGCGGTCCCGTCCGGGGCGACGTCCCAGAGCCGCACCATGACATTGCCCGGCGCGCTCGCGGACAACCCGATCCGCGGTGTGGCGGTGATCCGCAGCCGGGACTCGACCGGCGTGGACCAGGTGAAATAGCTCGACGTCGGCGCGAGACCCCTGGCTGCGGGCGGAGCGGGATCGGTGTAGTGCTCCATGTCCCACTCCGTGGCGGCGGGCGCGGCCAGTGCCGAGGCGAGACCGTCGTCGACGTACTGCCCGTCGGCCAGGGCCGCGCTGGTGTGCGACGACGGCGCCGGCCACGTCGGCTGGGCACGCCACGCGCCGGTGTTGTCCTCGACGGCGTAGGCCGGGTCGTGCACCGCCGGCCGGGCGCCCAGCAGGTAGCGGTCGTAGAAGCGCATGACCTCGTCGAAGAACCCGGCGCGGCCCATCAGCAGCTGCCCCTGATTGTTGGTCTCGTTGCCGCGGACGTGTTCCCACTGCCCCAGCCAGCCCCGCTCGACGCCGTGGTGGTTGTCGAGGAACTCCTGCATGTCCTCGGGCTTGGTGTTGTTCTCGATGAAGCCCTGCGTGACGAAGAGCGGGGTGTTCGTGCCCCTGGCCTGGGCCGCGAGGTCACGGGCACGCCAGTAGGACGAGTCCGGGTCCGGATTGTTGTTGTTGGTGCGGTTGTCGGCGAGGCACTCGGGGTGGCTCTGCTCGTACGCCGCGTTGGTTTTGTATCGGTCGGTGTCGTCGGGCAGCGGAGCCATCGTGGCGATGCCGTTGTAGGCGTTCGGGGTGCCGGTCACGTTGGGCCGGGGAACCCCGTTGCTGAACAGGTAGTTGTACATGTCCCACACCGGCTCCTGAGCCACCACGGCCTTCAGTTCCGGCAGGCGCAGATTGTTGCCGACGAGACCGGTGACGGCGTCGTACGACTTGCCGTACATGCCCACTCTGCCGGTCGACCACGGCCGGGTCGCCACCCACCGGATCGCGGCCTTGACATCGGCCTGCTCCCCCGGGCCCATCCAGTCGAGGCAGCCGGTGCTCCCGCCGAAGCCACGCAGGTCGACCATGACGTACGAGTAACCGCGGGCGAAGAGGCCGGTGCCGCTGGTGAAATCGGCGAACCGGCTGGACGGGCCGGTCCGGGTCCACCCCTCCGGCCCGGTCTGGCCCGCGTGGCTGAAGTACGAGCTGACGGCGAGGATCACCGGCGTGCGGGCGTTCGGCGGCAGGTGCGCCGGCCGCAGGACGTCGGCGTGCAGCTCGACGCCGCTGTCGTCGGCGGACGGGAAGTAGGCCTCCGTCCACACCGCGCCCTCCGGCACGCGGGGGTTCTCCTCGTGGGTGACACCCGGTGGCGAGACAGCCGCGGCGGTCGCCGGGCCACCCACCGCGAGAGTGGCCACCGTGATCAGTGCGCCGGCTGCGGCTGCTGCCCGTCCGCGCAGATTCATCCGACCTCCAAAATCGGCGATCCATTGAGTGGTGTCGATAAGTTTGCCAGGATGACGCCATGACGACGGGGCGACGGTTGTTCTCGGCACTGTCCGTAGCGGCGCTGGTGGTGGCCGGCGCCGTCAACGCCGTGCCGGCGACGGCCGCGCCACCGAACCCGGACCCGGACACGCCCTGGCGCATGCGGCACTGGCCGCAGACCCAGCCGTGGCAGCTCGACGAGGCGGTCACCCTGGGCGGCCCGGCCGGCACACCACAGCCGATCGACCCCCAGCGGTACGAGCTACCGGACACGATGACCTGGGACGACTACCGGCCAGTGCCGGGCACCGACTGGGCCGATCCGGCGGTACGCGGCTCGGAACGCACCTTCAACGGGGCGCTGGTGCTGGTCGACTACCCGAACCAGCCGTTCGTGGTCACCCAGCCGGCGAACTCGACGATCTACGGGAACCCGTCCGGCGTACAGAATCTGGATCGCTCTGAAGTTCCGGCGTTCTACCGGGACTTCCTGAACAAACCGGGAGCGCTCAACCGCGGCCACACCATCCACGAATACTGGATGGAGGACTCGAACGGGCGCTTCGGCATCGACCTGAGCGCGTTCGGTGTGTACGCGATGCCGCACGCGAGCCACGAATACGGCATCGAGAACTCCATGCAGCGCGGACTGGGCTGCCCGGCCGGCGACCTGTGCGGGCGTGACCTGCGGACCGACGCGCGCACCGCCTGGATCGCGGCGGTCGGCGAGCAGGAGGCGGCCTCGTACGACTTCGTCTTCTTCCTCTCGGCCGGCCAGGACGAATCGGCGACCTGGCAGGAGTTCGGCCCGATGAAGTTCACCACCAAGGAGGACGTGAGCGACGAATTCGGGCCGCCGGACGAGTCACTGACGAACTGGAACGCGACCCGTTACGTCGAATGGACCTCCTGGCAGGCCTCGGCGAACATCTGGCCGAACGCCACCCAGGGCAGCTCGCTGCAGGCGGAGAGCTCGGGCATGTCGACGTACGCGCACGAGTTCAGCCACATCCTCGGCATCGGCGACAACTACAACAACCCGTACTCGGTGCCGGCTCGCCGCGACTACAGCGGACCGTGGGAGATGTTGAGCCGCGGCACGTTCAACGGGCCCGGCGGACCGCACAGCCGGTGGCTGATCCCGGGAACCGGGGGCTCGTCGATGGGCGCGCAGCACATGCTGCGCAACAAGATGAAGCTCGGCATCGTTGACGACACCGCCGTGCTGAAGCTCTCCCGCGCAGGCCTGGCCGAGTCCGGCGTCGTGGTGACCCGGGTGACGGCGCGCGCCGTCGATCCCGGCCCCAGCCGGCTGGCCGGCATCAATGTCACCCTGGACGGCGGCGACCGCAGCCCCGCCTGCAACACCGCGACCGACCCGTACTGCGACGGCGGCGGATACCACAACTACACCCTCGAAGTCGTCGACCGGATGGGCTTCGACTCGTTCACCCCGGACTCCGGCGTGCTGCTGGCCAAGACGAAGAACAACGACTCCGCGCCGTTCATCTGGACCGTCGACGCCAACCCGCAGGACATCGACAAGGTCGACTTCGTGCTGCCGGACGGCACCCCGCAGAAGATGACGATCGGGGACTACCGGCAGCTCTCCGACGCGCTGTTCCACGCCGGCACCGGATCGGGCAGCCTCTTCGAGTACGCGGACACCGCCAACCGCCTGCACTTCTACATCCTGGACCGGACACGGGACCGGCACGGCGTGCTCTCGTACGAGGTCGCGGTCCGTTCCCTCGACGGCGCCGGGCCGTCGGTCCGCGGCGTGACCGCGCGGCCGGCCACCGCCCGCCCCGGGCCGTCCGGCTGGGCCCGGTGCACGGTTCCGGTCCGCAACACCGGCCGGGACGCCGACGTCTTCCGGATCTCGGCGCCGGGGGCGGTGCTGCCCCGGGCGGTCGTCGCAGTGGCCGGCCGTCAGTCGGCCACGGTCGAGGTGTACGTCAAGGACGTGCGAGCGGTGACGGTCGAGGTCAGGTCGGAGAGCGACCCGGCCGCGACCGCCGTGACCTCCTGCACCGTACGGCGCTGACGCCCTCAGGTGACCGGGTGTGGTATTCGTTGTCGCCATGTTCGCCGGGATTGATGAGATCGACTGGACCTCGATGCCGCACGCCTACGGGCCCGCGACCGAGATGCCCGAAGTGATCCGTGGGCTGATCTCGAAGAAGAAACGGATCCGGTCCTGGGCGCAGGACTGCATGTGGGGTGGCATCCACCATCAGGGCGACGTCTACGAGTGCACGCTCCGGGCCGTCCCGTTCCTGCTGGAGGCGGCCGCGACGCCGGGCCTGCCGGGCCGGCCGACGATTCTGCGCCTGCTCGCGAGCATCGGGAGCGCGGAGATCGACGACCTCGGCCGGCTGCCCGAGACGCGCGGGCAGTGGCGGGCCGCGCAACCGGCGGTCGCGCAGGGGCATCAGGTCTTCCTGGAACTGCTCGGCGACGACCGGAAGAAGGTCCGGCGGGCCGCGCCCGAGGCGCTGCTGGTCCACCGGGACCGGACGGCGGAGACGCTGGCGGCGCTCCAGGGCCGGCTCACGGTCGAGAAGGACGTCGCCGCCCGGGCCGCCACGATCGAGGCCATCGGCGTCATCGCGCGGCGGCTGCGGGCCGGTCACCTGCACGGCGCCGACTTCGGCGAACTGCTCGCCTGGCTCGGTGATTTGACCAGAGAATCAACCCATCCTGATGTACGGCTGGCCGCGTTCACCGAGCGGCTACGCCTGACCGACGAGCCGGACGACGATCTCGCGTCGACGCTGTACGACATGCTCGGCAAGACCGACGCGATCGACCTGCGCGACCTGCGGGAGGCGCTCGGGGACCGGGTGGGCGTGCGCAACAGCCTGCTCGCACGCACCCTGCGGGAGGGCCCGGCCGCCCGCCGGGGCAACGCCATGTGGGCGGCCGCCGGGGCGACCAGCCACTGGCGCGGCGACTACAGCGACGTGATGCTCGCCTGCGTCGAACTGCTGCCGGATCCCCGGACCCGGCCCCTCGGCCTGCGCATGCTGACCGGGGATTCCTGGCCGCTCGTCGCGCCGGTCGCCGACCGGGTGTTCGAGTTCGTCGAGGCGGAGCTCGGCCGCGGCACGCCGGTATACGCCGCTCAGGAACCCGACTTCTGGAGCTTCGACGGCGGTACGGTCTGGGCGCTCACCACCACGCTGGCGAAACTGCGGGACCCCCGGGCGCTGCCGCTCATCGCGCGGGCTCTCGAGGAGGACGCGCTGCCGGTCGACTGCCGGCCGCCCCTGTTCGCCTACCGGGACGAGATCGTGCCGCTGGTCCCGCTGCTGTGCCGCCAGCTCCGGCGGGCGATGGCCGCGGGTGATCACAAGTCCGGGCTGAACCTGCTGTGGCACCTGCACCACACCGGACCGGCGGCGGCCGAGGCCCTGCCCGAGGTGTCGGCCCTGGTCCCGTACGACGACGACTTCTGGGGTGAGTCGTTGCTGGCGCTGGCGGCGATGGGGCCCGCCGCGGGCCCGGCGCTGCCGCTGGTCCGGGAGCGTCTCGCCAACGGTGGTCCGCGGCTCGTCGGCCACGCCGCCAGGACTCTCGCGGCCATCGAGGGCGCTCCGGCCGAGGCGGAGCTACGACCGTTGCTGGCCCACGAGGACGCCCACGTGCGGTCCGGTGCCGCCGATGGGCTCCGCGCGATCGGGGTCCCCGCCGGGGAGGTCCTGCACGCCTATGCGGAGGACGACTACTGGTCGTTGCGCCCCATCGGGCCGGAGGCGGCGCCGCTGGTGCCCCGGCTGCGGGCGGCGGTCGAGACGGCGCGATGGCCGGAGGGGCTGCTCACCCTGCTGTGGAAGATCACCGGTGACACCGGCACGTACCTGCCCGCGCTCATGGAGAACTTCACCCGCGAGCGGTCCTGCCACAAGCTGACGGCGGAGATCTGGGCCGAGATGGGCCCGGCAGCCGCCGCGGCCGAGCCACTGCTCCGCGCCGAACTGGCGAACCCGGTGCGGTCGACGTACCGGCCGAACAGCCACAGCAGCTCCGACGTCGAGTCCGACGAGGCCTTCCTGAGGACGTGCCGGACGGCCCTGGCCTCGGTCACGGCGGCCGTCTGACGCCCGCGCCGGCCGAGACCAACTCGGCCGCCTCGACGGTCAGGTAGGCACCGTCGATGAACGGCGATCACTCCATTTCGGAGGGCGGGCGACCGTGGGCCGGGGCCCGGCGTTGTGCCGCCGGACCCCGGCCGGTCAGCGCCGGGCGAGGGCGCCGGTCAGCTCCCGCATGGCGGTCCGGGAGTCGTCGGTGAGGACCCAGGCCTTGTCGTCCTCGGCCCCCGGAGTGGACCAGGCGAGGTACACGGTGGGTGGGCGGCCGGCCGGGTCGCCGGTGGCGGCGTGGCGGTCGAAGACCCGGTCCAGCCAGGCCGACTCACGGCGGATGGTGGCGGCCCGCAGCCCGTCCTCGCCCATGAAACCCCGCTCGGCCAGGCCGTAGGTGAGGCCGGTGGCCAGGCGCGGGCGGACGATCGTGTCGAACCAGCCGGTGTAGCCCGGGTGCTCGGGCAGGATCAGGTGGGCCGGGAACGCGCCGTTGTTCTCGTTCATTCCGGAGTAGACGTCGCACAGGTACTCGTCGGCCTCGACCCGCCGCCACTGGCCGGGCGCCTGGGCGGCCCGGCCGCTGGGCCGCCACTGGTAGGCCATCGCGCAGTACGCCACCCGCGCGCCCGCCCAGCCGGCCTTGATCTCGTCGCGGGAGCGGGCGAACACCGCGCGGAAGGTGGCGCCGTCCAGCCGGTCGCGGCCGCCCTCCGGCTCGTGGTGCACGATGATCCGCACCCACGGGTGATCGGCCAGCCATCGGCCGATGTCGCGATGGACCCGGGTCCAGTCACCGGCCGCCACCTCGCCGGGCGCCGGCTTGTAGGAGATGTAGACACCGCCGTCCCGCCATGGCCGGGCCAGTTCCCGGATACGTTCGAACACCTTTCCCGGATCCTTTCCGCGGGGCAGCGGCGGAATGAACTCACGACCCACCCGCGCTGCCGGGTAACGCTCCCGGGTCACTGACGGGAGAGCGTCCTCGTGCACCCCGACCGATACCGTACGGGCGTCGCGGGCACTGACCTCATTGACGTTCATCCACCTGTCTCCGAATTCTCTGGACATCCGCATGTTCGGACGGTTCCAGAATCGTCCCGCCGATCCGGTACGGCATCCCGCTGGACACGTAAATACCGGCGCCGTGTACCGCGTGTGCGGTACCCGGCGGGGCTGAATACCGCCGGATGGAACCGTTCACGGCAGTGCGCTGATCCATACTCGGCGCATATCACGCAGTTCCTCGGCAGCGAAAGGCCGATGTTGATGACCACCGATTCCAGCACCGCCGGCATTCGAGTCCTGCTCGCCGACGACCACCCGCTCTTCCGTGGCGGACTGCTCATGCTGCTGTCCGCGCACCCCCGGATCCAGGTGGTCGGTGAGGCCGGCGACGGCGCGCAGGCGGTCGTCATGGCCCGGCGGCTGCAACCGGACGTGGTGGTCATGGACCTCGACATGCCACACCTCGACGGGGTCGCCGCGACCCGGCAGCTGACCAGCGACGACTTCACCGGCGACCCGGGCCGGACGATCCGGATCATCATCCTCACCGGGCTCGGCTCGACCCCCGAGGCGGTCTGTGCGGCGCTGCGGGCCGGCGCCTCCGGATACCTGCTGAAGGACGCGGCGCCGACCGAACTGGTGACGGCCATCGAGTCGGTGGCCGACGGGCTCGCCTATCTGGCGCCCAACGTCACGCCCGGGGTGATCGCCGACATCGCCAGCCGCCCGGTTCCCGGACGGCCCGCGCCCGGCATTCTGGACCGGCTCACCGCGCGGGAGCGGGAGATCCTCTCGCAAATGGCGTACGGGTTGAGCAACGACGACATCGCCGGGCGGTTCCACCTTTCCGTGGCTACCGTACGAACGCACGCCTGCCGCATCCTCAACAAGCTCGAGGTGCGGGACCGGGCGGGCGCGGTGGTGGTGGCCTATCAGAGTGGCCTGGTGCTGGCCGGCGGTATTTCCCCGGGTATCTGACGCCTCCGACGTATACGCAGATGACCGCTGTCGACGGATGCGCCCAGGAAAGCGCGGCGCAATGCTTGAACCGTCACATCGAGTCATCGGTGATACGGGGGAAAGAATGGATCGCCTGGCAATTTCCGCACCCAGGCCGGGGGCGGGCCTCGCCGAGTTGTGCGTGGCGGCGCTGATGACCGCCGAACACGCGCCGAGGACTGCCGTGATCGTGCTGCTGATCTATCTGGCGCTCACGTTGAATCCGAGCCCATGCCCGAATCGAACCACGGGGGAATCATGAACTCATCGATCGCACGCGCGGTGCTCGCCGCGGTCGTCCTGACCCTGGTCACCACGGTCGGGGCGGCCGGCCCGGCGATGGCCGGCCCACCGGACGACGACGCCGCCGC
Source organism: Actinoplanes sp. NPDC026670 (assembly GCF_040638175.1). Lineage (NCBI taxonomy): Bacteria > Bacillati > Actinomycetota > Actinomycetes > Micromonosporales > Micromonosporaceae > Actinoplanes > Actinoplanes sp. NPDC026670. The sequence continues at coordinate 153,965 of NZ_JBEZXU010000016.1, read as the reverse complement.
GTGGGGACCGGCCCTCCCAGCGGACGGGCTGGGCGCCGCCGGACTGGTGCTGCTGTCGGACGAGCTCGCCGGCGCCGGACTGATGATCACACCGGACGAGCTCGGCGCCCTGGATCTGAAGGTCAGCTCCTGCCGGTACTCCTGGTCCGACAGCTGCGCTCGTCCGTACCAGACGTATCTCATGATCTGCGACGCCGTGCCCTGGATCTGCTGGCGGAGCAAGGGCTTCCGGAAACCGCGGCACATCGGATTGATCGCCGACTGGCAGGTGCTCGCACCCGTCGTGCCTCCGCTGGACTCCGGCAATGAGCAGTAGGGATCGGGAACGCGTTCGCGCGTTCGTCCAGGACCTGCTGCTGACCGCCCTGGCCGTCGTGGTGGACGCCGGCGTGAACCTGGGCAAGCCGGAGGTGACCGACAGGTGGGTCCTGTCGGCGTGCACGACGGCGGTGATGTCCACAATCCTGCTGCGCCGACGGTTTCCGGCCGCGCTGCTGGGCCTCCAGGTGGGATATGTGCTGCTGATCCTGGCGCTCAAACCTCACGCCTCGCTCGCCGCCGGACTGCTCATCGCTCTCTACGCGGTGGCCAGCCGGCGGGATCCGTCCCGGTCCGTCCTCGCGCTGCTCGCCGCGGCCGTCGCCGCCAACGCGCAGATCATCAGCCTGCAACGCCTGGAACCGATGCAGAGCCCGGCGACGGTCGTGTTCCTGCAAGGGCTGCTGATGTTCGGGGTCTGGAGCGCCGGTTATCGATCGTGGATCACCCGGGCGCGCCTCACCGAGCGGAAGGCCGCCGAAGCGGACATGTTGCGGGAGGAGCGGCTGCGGATCGCGCGGGAGCTGCACGACATCGTGGCCGGCTCGGTGAGCGTGATGGTCGTGCAGGCCGCCGGCGCCCAGACCGTCCTGCGCACGGACATCCAGCGCACCGACGCGGCGCTCGGTGTCATCCAGCAGTCCGGCACCCAGGCGATGGCCGAGCTACGGCGGCTCCTGGGCCTGCTGCGATCGGCCGGCGGCACCGGTGACGACGCGACTCTCGGGCCCGGCGTCGACGGTATCGGCGAACTGCTGGAGAGCATGCGCAGCGCCGGTCTGACCATCACGTACCGGGTCTCCGGCACCCCCGCGCCGGTCGACCCCAGCGTCTCGCTGGCCTGCTACCGGATCGTTCAGGAGTCGCTGACCAACACGGTCAAGCACGCCGGCGTCGATGCCAGTGTCGACGTGCACCTCGACTGGCGCCGGCGGGGCGTGATCCTCTCCGTCGCCGACGGCGGTGGGCAGCAGCCGGCCGACGGCGAGTTGTCCACCGGGCACGGCCTGCTCGGGCTGCGGGAACGGGTGGTGACCCTGGGCGGCGTCTTCGCTGCCGGGCCGACCGCGGACGGCTTCAGGGTCCGGGCCGAGCTGCCGGTGACCAACAGCGGCCCGCTGGCGGCCACCTGAGCCGGGAACCGATGATGATATCCACCGGTAACAAGAAATTCACGTTGTTCTTTTTCTCGAAACCGAAATCTACTCTCCGGTAACTATCGCTACCGCCACCGGAGGCCACCGATGAGTAGGGCTACCCCCCTCGCCTGTCTCGTCACCACAGCCGTCCTGGCGCTGGGGCTCGCCGCCCCGGCCCAGGCGGCCAGCAGCATCGACTACGCCGCGCTCGGCGACTCCTACTCGTCCGGGGTCGGCGCCAGCGGACAGTCCGGGTCGTGCCTGCGCAGCAACAACGCGTTCGGCCCGCTCTGGGCCGCGAAGAACAGTCCCGCCTCGTTCCAGTTCCTGGCCTGCACCGGGGCCACCACCGACGACGTGCGCAATAGCCAGATCCCCAGCCTGAGCGCCGGCGCCGACCTGGTCAGCATCACCGTCGGCGGCAACGACGTCGGTTTCGTCTCGACTCTGCTCACCTGCTGGACCACCACCGACTCGGGGTGTGTGGCCAAGGTCAACGAGGCCAAGGCGTACGCGGCGAGCACCCTCGGCGGCAAACTGGACGCCACCTACGCCGCGATCAAGGCGAAGGCGCCCGGCGCGAAGGTCGTGGTGCTGTCGTACCCGCTGATCTACGCCACCCCGGCCACCGGCTGCACGCTCAGCACGGCCAAACAGGCGGCGATCAACGACGGCGCCCGCACCCTGGACGCGAAGATCCAGGAACGCGCGGAGGCAGCCGGGTTCGTCTACTCCGAGGTGCGCGACGAGTTCTCCGGCCACGAGGTGTGCTCGTCGACGCCGTACATCAACGGCGTGACCCTCATCCCCGCCACCAACTCGTACCACCCGAACAACAACGGCCACCTGTACGGCTACCTGCCGGCCTTCACCGGGTCGGCCGGCTGACCCGGCCCGCCGGGGAGCCGTTGAGCAGTTCGAGCAGCGGCTCCCACAGGGTCTTGATGTCGGTCCCGGATCCGGTGCGCCGGTCCGTGGTGTCGTTGGTCCGGGCGGGGGCGGCGAGCTGTGAAGAAGTCATGCCCAGAAGCCTGCCGCCGCAGTCTCAGCGCCACCTCAAGCGGGACTCAGGCAACGGACAAAAGCCAGTGAAACAGCGTTTCCCCTGATCACAGCTGGAGTGCGCCACCGTACGCCCTCCATGATCTTTTGAAAAGTGACAAACCTCACTGGCACCCGAACGTTTTCAGGTATCGGCCGATCCGGCGTGACATTCGGTCGAGTCGCCGTCACTCCGCGCGGTTCTGTAGTCGTACGTTCACCCGACGAACCTGTGGTCTGTTCAAGGGCAACGCGCGGTGCTCGCTTCCGACGCTGTCCGGAGAGCGAGCGAACGATGACTGTCAGAACACGCCAGCATCAGCGTGGCCGGCCGATCGGCGCCGTGACGCGGCTGCTGCTCCCGATCCTGCTGGCCATGTCGGTGACGGCGCTGTTCGCCATGGTGTGGCAGTCGGTCGGCGAGCAGTCCGACTTCGCCGATCTGGAGCGCGACGGGGTCCGGTACATCCAGGCCCTCGGGCCGCTGGAGATCGCCCTCACCAACGCCGGTTCGGCCGCGGTCACCGGCACGCCCGCGCCGGTCGAGGACCTGACCCGGGCCGTCGACGCGGTCGCCGCCGTGGACCGCGAGCTCGGCGAACGGCTGAGCACCCAGGATCGGTGGGCCGGCCTGCGCGCCAAGATCGAGGCGCTGCCCGCCGACGCCGGCAAGGCGGACACCATCGCGGCGTACGGCACGGTCAACGACCTGCTGCTGGCGCTGATGGACAAAGTCCGTAACAGCTCCAAACTGGTCCGTGACCCGGACGCCGACCTCTACTACCTCGGCGACGGCGCCGCACAGGAGCTCCCGGAGAGCATCGTGGCCGCCACCAGGTACACGAACCTGCTGGTGAGCCTCCCCGGGCTGAACGCGGCCGACCGGGCCTCGACCCTCATCGACATCAGCACGGCCGGCTCCTCCCTGGCCGGCAACGCCCGCGACCTCTCCGACGACGTCCGGCTCGCCGTCGAGGGCACCGGCAGCGAGAGCCTGGGCAGCGCGCTGCTGAGCCGGCTCGACCGGTTCAACCGGGCGGTCGACAACCTGATGCCGCTGATGTCCGGACGGGACGGGGCCGGCTCCGAGCAGGTCGTCCAGCGGCGTGACGAGATGCAGGCCGCCGCGGCCGACCTGTCGTCGGCGCTGCTCACCCAGATCGACATCGGCCTCCAGGACCGGATCTCCTCGCTCGACCAGCGCCGTCTGCTGGCGTCCGGCATCTTCCTGGTCTCCGTGCTGCTGGCCCTGGTGCCGGCCGGGCTGGCGCTGGCCGCCCGGTCCCGCGGCGCGCGGCCACCACGACCGGGGCCGGTCGCCGTGCCGGAGCTGGAGTCGGAGCGCGAACGGTGGGGGCGGGTCAGTGTTCCTCAGTAGGCTCCGCATCCGCGGCAAGCTGATCCTTCTGGTCATCATCCCGCTGCTGGCGATGGTCGCGCTGGTGGTGCCGGTGATCCGCGACCTGGTCATCGACGCCGAGAAGGCCAACGAGATCGACACCGTCGCGACCATCGCCGGGCGGGTCGGCCCGCTGGTCGAGGACGTGCAGCGGGAACGGCTGCTCTCGGTCGGCTACCTGCTCGACGTGGTGGACGCCGACGACCTGGCGCTGCAGACCGCCGCGGTGACCGACCGGGTCCGCGAGGTGCAGCGTGACCTGGGCGACCGGCTGCCGTCCGGGTTGCGTGGCGAGATCGGCCGGGTCGACGGCCTGGAGGACGTCCGGGAACGGGTCCGCGACAAGTCGGTCCAGCCGGACATCGTCATCGCCGAGTTCGACCTGGTGCTGGACAGCATCATCGACTCGCTCGGGCTGGCCGACGAGGCCGACGCCGGCACCGCGGCCGGCCGGCAGCTCATCGCGCTCGACGCTCTGTTCCGCATCGACGAGTCGACCAACGACAGCACCATGCTGCTGTCGCTGATGGCCGCCGGCGGCGTCGGCCGGTACTCCGTCGAGTACCGCGAGGAGAGCGCACGGTTCCAGACCTACCTGGACCAGTTCGCCGACTACGCCACGCCCGGCCAGCAGGAGCTGTACGAGCTGGTGACGGCCGCGTTCCAGGACCGGGTCGGCAAGGACTTCGAGGCCCAGTTCGCGGACGACCCGGCGACCGCGATGGCGGCGCTGCCACTGGACCGGCTGTTCCCGATGCTCAGGTCGTTCAGCATCCTCGGCGGTTTCGCCAAGAAGCGGGTCGTCGACGACGTCACCGCGGCGGTCGCCGAACAACGACAGGAGCAACTGACCATCGCGTACGGCACAGGTCTGCTCGTGGTCCTTGTCCTTCTCGTGGTCCTGGTGCTGGTGGCCACCGTGGCCCGGGCCGTGGCGGTGCCCCTGACCCGGCTCGGCCGGGCCGCCGAACGGGTGGCCGAGGCGGGCGAGACCGAGCTGCGGCGGATCGCCGACGACGAGGCCGAGAGCGTCGAGCCGGTACGCATGGAGGTGCTCGACCTGGACGCCCAGGACGAGATCGGCGACCTGGCCCGGGTCTTCGCCCGTGTCCAGCGGACCGCCTCACAGCTGGTCGAACGTCAGGTGCTCAGCCGGCGCAACGTGGCCGAGATGTTCGGGCACATCGGGCGGCGTACCCAGAACCTGGTCGGCGGTCAGGTGGACCTGATCGACGAGCTGGAGAACGAGGAGACCGACCCGGACCGGCTGGCCAAGCTGTACCGGCTCGACCACATCGCCAACCGGCTGCGCCGCAGCGCCGACAGTCTCGTGGTGATCTCCGGGGCCGACCGGGAGGAGCACCACTCGTCGCCGGTCCGGCTGATCGACGTGGCCCGCCTGGCGCTGGCCGAGATCGAGGACTACACCCGCGTCGACGTGGACGTCCCGCTCGACCTGCTGGTGGCGCCGTCCCTGGTCAGCGATCTGGTGCTGATCTGTGGCGAGCTGCTGGAGAACGCGACCGTCTTCTCGCCGCCGCACACCCGGGTGACGGTGTCGGCCCGGGCCGTGCCCGGTGGCGCCCGGCTGACCATCGCCGACCACGGCATCGGCATGCTCGACGACCGGCTCGCCGAGGAGAACTCCCGGATCGCCCGCCGCGAACGGCTCGACCTCGTGCCGACCCAGGTGCTCGGGTTGTTCGTGGTCGGCCGGCTGGCCCGGCGGCACGGCATGAGCGTCACCCTGGCGCACACCCCCGGTGGCGGGGTCACCGTCCAGGCGACCATCGGCAGCGTGCTGCTGGCCGGGGACATGCTGGTCGGCGAGCCGGTCGCAGGCCGCCCGCCGGGCATGGAGCGGCTCGCGCCGGCGCCGCTGCCCCGTGAGACCGCCCCGGGGCGGTCCCAGGTACGGGAGGCGATTTCGCGGGTCAGCGACGTGATGAGCGACCCGGTCACCTGGAACGGCTTCGACGTGGCCCGACAGCTGACATCCGCCCCGCCACCCGCCGCGGCGCCGCCACTGCCGCCGCCCCCGCCTCCGGCGCCACAGGTTGCCGCGCCGACGCCCACCTCGGTGGGTGGCCTGCGCCGGCGGATCCCGGGCGCCCAGCTGGCGCCGGCGGAGGCGCCGCCACAGGTCGCGCACCCGGTCACCGGGCCCGACCCGGACGCCGCCCGGCTGCTCGTCGAGCAGCTCGAACTGGGCGTGGCGCAAGCGCTGCACGAAACCTCAACACACCCCCGACAGTGAAGAAGGCTCCACCATGGACAGTACTCAGCTCAGTGCCGAGGTGAAGACCTTCAACTGGCTGCTCGGCTCGTTCGCCAGCCGGACCGCGGGGGTGCAGGAGGCAGTGGTGGTCTCGTCGGACGGCCTGCTCATGGCCCGGTCGTCGAAACGGGAACGGGCCGACTCCGACCGCCTGGCCGCAGTGGTGTCCGGGATGGCGAGCCTCGCCGCCGGCGCCTCCGAGTGGTACCGGCTGGGCGCGCTGAACCGGGTCGTCGTCGACATCGCCGAGGGCTATCTGGTGATCACCACGATCAGCCGGGGCTCGGCGCTCGGCGTGGTCGCGAGCCGGTCGGCGAACCTGGTCACCGTCGCGTACGAGATGACGCTCTTCGGGACGCGGGCCGGGGCGACACTGACGCCCGGGTTGATCGCCGAACTGAAAAGCGCAGCGCAGAGTTGAGCGGCGCGCCGGATCACGAGCCGATCGGGCGGATCCCACCGTACCTGCGGGCCAACCCGGCCGGTGCTGCTCCGGCCGGGTCCCCGCACCGGCCCCCGGCCGGGCAGCCCGCGCTGCGCCCGTTCGTCCTGACGGCCGGCCGGGTCAGTGCGGTCGACCCGGAGATCGATCTGGAGACCCAGGTCACCCTCCGGCCGTACGATCCACGGGCCGGCCGGGCGCCACTGGCCACGCTCGGGCCGGAGATGCAGGCAATCGTCGAACTCTGCGTCGAGCCGGTGTCGGTCGCGGAGATCTCGGCCCGGCTGCGCCTGCACCTGGGCGTCACGAAGATCCTGGTCGCCGACCTGCGCGCGGCGGGGCACCTGGACGTGCACGTCACCGACACGCTGAACCCGCTGTCCGCCGACACCATCCTGCGCGTGATGCAGGGCCTCCGAGCCCTCTCCTGACCACGCCAGGCCCGCCGGCCGTCGCCCAGCACGGTAAAACCGCACGCATTCCAGTAGTCAGCGACGGCTGAGGCCGCCAGCCGTCGCTCAGCACGGTAAAGCCGCACGCATTCCAGTAGTCAGCGACGGCTGGCGGTCTCGGTTTGACCGAGACCGCCAGAGACCGGGAGCGCTCCTAGACGCGGTATTCGGCGATCTCGCGGCGCAGCTCGGCGGCCATCAGAGCCAGGCTCTCCGCCGTCGCGCCGGTCTCGGTGGCGCCGGTGGCGGTGGCGTTCGCGGCGGTGGACATCCCGTTGATGTTGCCCGCGATGTCGCCGGCGCCGGAGGCCGCCTCGACCACGCTGCGGACCATCTCCGAGGTGGTGGCGCTCTGCTCCTCGACGGCGGCCGCGATGGTCGCGGTGTACTCGTCGATCCGGCCGGTCACCGCGGTGATCTCACTGATCGCGGCGACCGCCTCGGCGGTCTCCTCCTGAATGGTCGCGATCCGGGTCGCGATGTCACCTGTCGCCTTGGCGGTCTCCTGAGCCAGCTCCTTGACCTCGGTGGCGACCACGGCGAAGCCTTTGCCCATCTCCCCGGCCCGGGCCGCCTCGATGGTGGCGTTGAGGGCGAGCAGGTTGGTCTGCGCGGCGATCGCGTCGATCAGCTTGACGACCGCGGAGATCTCGGTGGACGACTGGCCGAGCCGGGTGACGATCCGGTTGGTACGGCCGGCGGTCTCGGTGGCGGTCGCGGCCACCTTCGCGGCCTCGGCGGCGTTGCCGGCGATCTCCCGGATGGAGGCGCTCATCTGTTCCGCGCCGGCGGCCACGGTCTGCACGTTGTCGGAGACCGAGCCGGCCGCCGACGCGACGGTGTCCACCTGGGCCGAGGTCTCCTCGGCGGTGGCCGACATCTGGGTGGCGACCGCGGACAGCTGCTGGGACGCGGCGGCGACCTGGATCGCGTTCTCGCCGACCCGGCGCACCATGCCGGCGGTGGCGTCGGTGGAGGCGTCCAGCGCCTGGGCGAGGCGCCGCACCTCGTCCCGGCCGGTCAGCCCGGCCCGCAGGGTGAGGTCGCCGCCGCGGATCGCCTCGAGCACCTCCATGCAGCGCGACAGCGGCCGGGTGATGCTGCGGGAGATGAACATCCCGAACGTGGTGGACAGCACCAGCCCGGCGAGGATCACCGCGATGAGCAGGGTGCGCGCGTTCTGGTAGGTGGCCTCGGCGGAGGCAGCCGCGGCGGCCGCCTCGCGCGACTCGATCTCCTCCAGCTCGGTCAGGGCGTCGCCGGCCTCGTTGAAGGCCGGGTCGAACTTCTCGTCCTCCAGCTGGACGCTGCGGTCGAGGTCGCCGGCCTGGATCGCGGGCAGCAGACCCCGGTCGGTGATGGTGAAGAGCTCGCCGAGGGCCGTCGCGAAGTTCTGCTGTTCGCGCAGCTTGCCGGGGGACGCCGGGTTGGCGGCGTAGGCGGCCCACCTCTCGTCGATCGCCGAGCGGAGACGGGTGAGCTCCTTCGCCAGGGCGGCCGGGTCGGGGTTGACGAGGTTCCGCAGCACGGTCGCCCGGTAGTCGTTGACCTGCCCGTCGAGCTGGGCCAGCTGATCCATCTGGACGAGGTTGGTGTCGTAGATGCCACCGCCGACCTCGTCGACCTCGGCCAGGCGCAGGATGCCCATCCCGCCGACCATGACGCAGACCACACCCGCCATCCCGGTCAAGGCGAGGATCTTGCCCCGGGTGGAGACGTTGTGCAGGCCCCAGCGGCTAGATGCCATCACTTCCTCCGGTCAGCTGATTCCGTACTCGTCACGAAGAGTGACCGGCAGACCTCAAGAGCGGCGCAAGCGGCGGTACGGCTGCCGTCAAGAACCCAGCCGCATTGACACTCGACTATGCCGGGCCTAGTTTCGGACGAAGCGTTCAGGAAAGCGCTTACCTACAGGTCGCATCCCCCATGCCGCGACCTGCTGAGGAAAGGACGTCCCCCATGCATCGCTCCGTCCCCGCGGCCGTGGTCCTCGCGGCCGGGCTGATCGCCGCCCCCGCGCCGGCGGTCGCCGCCACCTCGTTCACCGTCGCCGCCGACGGGTCCGGGAACTACACCACGATCCAGGCCGCGATCGCCGCCTCGTCGACCAGCGGGGTGATCACCGTCAAGGCCGGCACCTACCAGGGTCAGGTGCAGATCCCGGCGAGCAAGTCCGGGCTCACCATCCAGGGGGCCACCGGCAACTCCGCGGATGTGATCATCACCGGGAACAAGCCGCAGTCGACCGCCGGCACCGCGGGCAGCGCGACCGTCTACAACCTGGCGCCGAACAGCACGATCAAGGGCCTGACCATGCAGAACACGTACGGCGCAGGCAGTCAGGCACTCGCCCTGTACGCCGCCGGGGACCGGCAGGTCTACCGCAACGTGCAGATGAAGGGTTACCAGGACACGTTCCTGTCGTGGGGCGGCACCGGGTCGTCGCAGATCCGCCAGTACGTCTACAAGTCCTACATCTCCGGCGCGGTCGACTTCATCTACGGCAACGGCGCGGTGGTCATCGACAGCACCACCATCGAGTCGCTGAACATCGGCAGCAGCTCGAACAACGGCTACATCACCGCGGCCGCCACCGACGACAGCAACCCCTATGGCTTCCTGATCACCCGCTCGACACTGAAGAGCTCGGCCGCCGCGCAGACGGTCGCGCTGGGCCGCTGCTGGCACGCCGGGAACGCCTCGGACGCGATCGGGCAGGTGCTGGTCCGGGAGTCGACGATCGGCAGCCACGTCCGGCAGGCCGGCGCCTGGCAGGACATGAGCGGCTGGTCGTGGAAGACGTGCCGGTTCAACGAGTACGGCAACACCGGCGCGGGCGCGACCAACGGCACCTCGGACCGCCCGCAGATGAGCGCGTCCACCGCCGCCGGCTACACCGCGCAGAAGTACCTGGCCGGTTCGGACGGCTGGAACCCCGTCCAGTAGGACGATCGATCCGCCGGCATCGACGCTTATGATCCCTTGTGGACAGCCGGGAGCGCGGCCCGCTCCCGGATCTTCCCAGCGGAAATGGGGCGCGATGCCGGCGGACACCACGGTCGTGATCATCGGGGCGGGGCCTGCCGGGATGTCGCTGGCCAACTTCCTCCAGCGGCGCGGCGTGAGCTGCGTGGTGCTGGAGATGCGCGACCGGGCGTACGTCGAGGGGCGTCAGCGGGCCGGGGTGATCGACCACCGGGCCGGGGAGATCTTCGCCGAGTTCGGCCTGGACGGGCCGGTGGCCGCGGGCGGGCCGGTCGAGACGCTGCTGGAGATCCGCACCGACGGAGTGCCGCGCCTGCTCGACGTCCCGGCGCTGGCCGGTGGGCGGCCGAGCCGCCTGGTGCCGCAGCAGATGCTGGTCCAGCGGTTGATCGGCGCCTTCCTGGACGGCGGCGGTGACCTGCGGTTCGGGGCGGCCGACGTGACCCCGCACGACCTGGACGGCGACCGGGCCCGCGTCACCTACCGCGACCCGGATGGCGTCGAGCACGAGCTGACCTGTGCGTACGTGGCCGGCTGCGACGGTTTCCACGGGGTGAGCCGGCGCAGCATCCCGGCGGGGGAACTGACCACCTACGCCTTCGACCACGGCATCGGGTGGTACACGGTGCTCGCCGACTCTCCCGCCCCGCGTTACCCACTGATGGCGGTCAGCCGGCACGGGTTCGCCGCCCAGTTCGCCCGTGGCCCGTACGCCAGCCGGTTCTATCTGCAATATCAGCCGGGCGACGACCCGCGGCAGTGGCCGGACGAGCACACCTGGGAGCAGTTGCGGCTGCGGCTCGGCGACGAGAGCCTGCCGGCCGGCGCGATCACCGGCCGTGAGGTGGTGGAGATGCGCAGTTTCGTGGCCGAGCCGATGTCGTGGGGGCGGATGTTCCTGGTCGGCGACGCGGCGCACATCATCACGCCGATGGGCGCCAAGGGCATGAACCTGGCGATCGCCGACGCGTACGTGCTGGCCCGGGCGATCATCGACGGCGAGGGACTGACCGGTTACTCGGCCACCTGCCTGCGCCGGACCTGGGACTACCAGGAGTTCTCCAGGTGGTACGCGGAGATGGTGCACGACGCCGGCGACGACTCGCCGTCCGGGGCGTTCCGCCGCAAGCTGGCGCTGGCCCGCCTGGACCGGTTGTTCCGGTCGCCGCCGGCGGCCGCCGCGTTCGCCGATCTGATGGCCGGCACCGAGGTCACCCCTTGATCAGGGTTTGCACAGCTCAGGCACAGGCCCCTCCGAGGCATTTATAAGCATCGATTTCTAGCGTCTGCCGGGTCCCATCCCACGAGGAGGATCCATGGACAACGACGACGAACCCGTCGGCCGCGTGCTCAGCCGCAGACACGCGCTCGCCCTGCTCGCACTGACCGGCACCGGCCTGGCGGTGGCCGGAACCGCCGCGCAGGCCGCCACGAGGACGACCGCCGCCCCGGTGGCGACGAGTGTCGACTGTGTGGCGAAACCGGAGATGACCGAGGGGCCGTACTACGTCGACGAAGGGCTGGAACGCTCCGACATCCGCATCGACACCCTGGACGGCACGGTCTCCGACGGCACGAAGCTCACCCTCGACCTCGACGTCCTCCAGATCGCCGCCGGCGCGTGCAGCGCGCTGCCCGGCGCGGTCGTCGACCTCTGGCACTGCGACGCCTACGGGGTCTACTCGGATCAGGCGGCCAACGACTCGGTCGGGCACACGTTCCTGCGCGGGTACCAGGTCAGCGACGAGTGCGGGCGGGTGCGGTTCGTCACCGTGCTGCCCGGCTGGTACCAGGGCCGGACCGTGCACTTCCACCTCAAGATCAGAACCATCGGGACGGACGGCAATCCGTACGAGTTCACGTCCCAGCTGTTCTTCACCGACGCCTTCAACGCCGCCTTCCTGGCCACCGAACCGTATGCGGCCAAGGGCACCCCGGACACCACCAACGCCACCGACTTCATCTACCTGGCGGCCGGTGAGCAGATGCTGCTGTCGCCGCGCCGGGTGCGTGGCGGCTGGACGGCCCGGTTCGCGATCGGCCTGGACCTGTCGGACACCGAGGTCGGCGACGACGACAGTGGTGGTGGCCCCGGCGGCCCGGGTGGCCCCCCGCCCGGACCGCCGCCGTCCACGTCACCGTCGCCGTCGGCGTCCGCCTAGTTGTGCTTGACGGTGAGGCTGTAGAACTTGACCTTCGCGCCGTTGGTGGTGCTCTCCGACGACGACTGGTTGTAGGAGCCCGCCTTGAAGTACTGGCGGTACGGGTTGAAGGCCGACGGGATCGTGTACGAGGTGGTCGTACCGTTGATGGTGAGTTTGAGGTTGTTGCCGTTGACGTTGATCACGTAGGTCCATTTCACTCCGAGCGCCACGGTGCCGACCTTGTGCAGGGTCTGCCCACTGGCGTCGGGTGAGTTCTGGGTGCCGAAGTAGATGTCGCCGTTCGGGCGGTAGTAGAGCTCGGCGAGGGGCTTGGTCGACGTGCCGCCCGTGCCGAGCTTGACCTGCCCGACGGCGACGTTCTTCGTCACCGACACGATCCGCAGCTGGGCGCTGAGCGTGTGGTTGCCGGCCAGCGTCCAGTTCGCGGCGCTGCCGTTGGCGTTCATCTCGCGCAGCTCGGACCGGGCGTACTTCGAGTTCGGCGTGGTGACGCCCTTCTCCGGCGCCCAGAACGTCATCGAGCCGTCGTTCTTGTCGGTCCAGAAGAACGACGGGTTCGAGTAGCCGTTCGCGCCCTTGAGCTGTGCCGGGGAGATGGTGTCGGGGCTGCCCGGCGAGCCGGTGGGCAGCTGGAGCGACCAGACCGAGAGGTCGAAGTTGCCACCGGGCGGCAGGCTCGGGTCGAGCGTCGCGGCGGAGGCGCTGCCGATGCCGAGGGCGCCGAGAGCGCCGGCTGCGGCGGTGGACAGGGAGATGGCGAGCACGGTGCGTCGCTGCATGGGGGATGACCTCGCTACCGTCAGGGGAATCGGCAAGACGGTTAACAGATAACCATCCTTACCATTACCGCACAAGACCCCGCGTCTTTTTCATAGATTGCCATCACTGTGTTCCATGTATTGACAAGCCGTTTCATGTAGCAGAACATCCGGTCGACGAAACATCCCTGTAACGCGTGTCATGCACCGGAGGGGAGCTCACGTGACCGCGCTCGACTGGGCAATACTCAGCGGATACTTCCTGGTGATGATCGGCATCGGCCTGTGGGCCAAGAGCCGCGTGCACAACGTCGCCGACTTCTTCACCGCCCGCGGCCGGATCCCCTGGTGGCTGGCCGGCATCTCGCATCACATGTCCGGCTACAGCGCGGTCATGTTCGTGGCCTTCGCGGCCGTCGCCTACAACTACGGCCTCGCCATGTACGTCTGGTGGGCACTCACCATCGGCCTCGGCGTCGGCATCGGCGCCTTCGTCTTCGCCGCCCGCTGGAACCGGCTGCGCTCCAAACACGGCGTGGCGTCCCCGCTGGAATACCTGGCCCGCCGCTACAACCTGCCCACCCAGCAGGCCCTCGCCTACAGCGGCGCGCTGCTCAAGGTGGTCGACATCGCGGCCAAGTGGGTGGCAATCTCGATCCTGCTGCGCGGGTTCGCCGGCGTGCCGATCATCTGGGGCATCCTGATCACTGGCGTCGTCACACTCGCCTACATCACCCTCGGCGGGCTCTGGGCCGACGTGCTCACCGACTTCGGGCAGTTCGTCATCCAGGGAGTGGCCGGCATCGCGATGTTCTTCGCGTTCCTGGCCCACCTCGGCGGCGTCTCGGCACTGTGGACGATGTGGGGCGACCTGCCCGACGGGCACGGCGATCCGTTCAGTGGCCCGTACACCATGACGTTCTTCCTGGCCCTGCTCTTCATCAAGACCTTCGAGTACAACGGCGGCATGTGGAACCTGGCGCAGCGCTACATGGCCGCGCCGTCCGGCTCGGCCGCGAAACGGTCCGCCCTGCTGTCCAGCGGGCTGTGGCTGGTCTGGCCACTGATCCTGTTCCTGCCGATGTTCGCGGCGCCGCTGATCGTGCCCGGCCTGGCCAACGCCGAGCAGGCGTACGTCGAACTGGCCAAGACCCTGCTGCCGCCTGGCGTGATCGGCCTGGTGCTGGCCGGCTTCTTCTCGCACACCATGGCGATGGTGTCGTCGGACGCCAACGTGATCTCCTCGGTGGTCACCCGGGACATCGCCCCGGTGCTGGTCCGGGCGGTGCGCAACCTCACCGAACGGGCCGAGCTGACCTTCGCCCGGGTCACCACGTTCACCTTCGTGGTGATCAGCATGGTCATCGCGATCAGCACCGAGGGCCAGGGCGTGGTCCTGAAGATCGTGGTCGACCTGGTCGCCGCCACGATGGGGCCGATCTCCATCCCGCTGATGCTCGGCCTGCTCCCCTGGTTCCGGCGCAGCGGACCGACCGCCGCCCTGGTCTCCTGGGCCGCCGGCCTCGGCGTCTGGGTGGTCGTCAAATGGATCATGGAGGAGACCAGCCAGACCATGGTGGTCGGCGTCCCGCTGGTCACGTCCCTGGTCCTGTACATCGCGATCGGCCTGCTCAAGCCGGAACGCACGGCGGAACGCGACACGCTGGTCGACTCGCTCGAGACCGATCCGGTGGGCGAACCGAAACCGGCGACCCTTCGATAACGACCAGTACGCTGAATCGGTGGTCAGGGAAGGCAGTTCCATCGACAAGACGCTGGCGGTGCTCGAAGCTCTGGCCGAGCACCACCGCGTCACCGACATCGCCGTCGCGACGGGCGTCTCCAAGTCGACCGTGCACCGCATCCTCCAAGCACTGGTCACCTGGGGTTTCGCCCGTCCCGACGGGCTCGGCAGCTACGAGCCCGGACCACGGATCCTCACTCTGGCCGGGCGGGTCATGCACCGGTTCGACCCGGCCCGGCAGGCCTCCGGCGCGCTGCACGACCTCTGCGAGGCCACCGGGTTCACCACACACTTCGCGATCCGCAGCGTCGACGAGGCGGTCTACGTCGACAAGCAGGAGGGGCGGCGGCCCTACCAGATGCCGTCCCGGGTCGGGATGAGCCTGGCCCTGCACACCACGGCCATCGGCAAGGCGATCCTGGCCGAGCTCAGCGACACCGAGGTGCAGGCGATCAGCCGGCGCACCGGGCTCCCGCAGCGCACCCCCAACACGCTGACCAGCGAAGAGGACCTGCTCACCCATCTGGCCCGGGTGCGGGCGGTGGGCTACGCGATCGACGACGAGGAGAACGAGCCGGGCATCCGCTGCGTGGGGGCGGCCGTCTTCGACCACACCGGGCAGGTGCTCGGCGGGATCTCCATCTCCACCCTGGCGCTCGACATGGACATGGCCGGGGTGGAGGAGCGGGCGGCCGAGGTGATCGCCGCGGCCCGTCAGGTTTCGGCGGCCCTCGGCGCGGCCGACCCCGCACACAGGTGACTTGACGACACCCCGGCCTCCCGCGATCTTGTGGACTTCGTCCCGCCCTCGAGTTTCGCCATTTGTGAAGCGACATTGCAGGTCAGAGCCGCAGTCGAAGTGAATCTTGCAGTCGCCCTGGTCAGCGCCATCCCCAACGAACTCCGCAAGATCACCGTGAGGCGCTGCGGCCTTGGACGGCCGTCCAGAGACGATGCCGGAAGCGGACCGCCGAGGGCGGGCCCACCGGCCGCAGCGGTGGTCAGCGCACACGTTTGCCTGGCGCAGCGATTGTCAGCGCACACGTTGCCCGGGTGCAGCGATGGTCAGCGCACACGTTCGCCGATCGTGTGCGCCTGCTTCGCTCTGACGGGGACGGGCGCACACGTTGTGCCGTCCGTGTGCGCCCGTCGTCGTCCCGGCGAGGATGAAATCGCACATTGCCGCATTGTGTGCGCTGGTCGTCGCACCGCCGGCCGAATACCGGCGACCGCGTCTGGCCGCCCGCTGGCGACCGGGCCGGGCCGAGCGCCGCCGACCGCATCCAGCGGAAGGCCGACGACCAAGCCTTGCGACGACGGACACCTGTGCGCCGCCACCCAAACGATCCCCGAAATGGCGAAACTCGAGGTCCCGCCGAGTCCACAAGATCGAGACGAGATGGTGCGAAGCGGCGCGGCACGGCACGGGAAGCGGCATGGCACGGGAAGCGGCGCGGCGCGGCACGGCACGGCACGGCGCGGCGCGGCACGGCGCGGCACGGCACGGCACGGCACGGCGCAGCACGGCACGGCACGACGCGGCACGGCACGACGCGGCACGGCACGGCACGACGCGGGAAGCGGCGCGGCACAGGAAACGGCGCGGCACGGCACGGCACGGGAAACGGCGCGGCACGGGATGCGGCGCGGCACGGCGCGTGGGGTCAGTTGGTCTGGTCGAGGAACAGGGTGGCGCCGCAGACCGCGAACAAAGTGCGCGCCTGGTCTAGCTCGTGGCTGGCCGCGGCGCTCTGCCCGGCGGCGGTGAGGGCGGTCGCCAGGTGCAGGTGGGCGCGGCCGGCCATCAACCGGTCACCGGCGGCGGCGAACAGGCCGGCGGCGGTTCGCGCATGGGTGGCGGCGGCCTCGGCGTCCACGGCGCGCAGGGCGTGGGACCGGGCCAGCGCGGCCAGGCCGGCCCGGCGCGGGGTGGACCAGATCGCGACGTCGGCTGCGGCCCGGTCGGCCCAGGTCGCGGCGGTGTCCGGGCGGTCCTGGGCGGCCCAGGCCAGGGCGAGGGTCTCGTACAGGGTGGCACGCATGGTCGGGGTGGACCGGTACTCCTCGGTGCCGGCCAGCAGGGTGGTGCAGGCGGCCGGGTCACCGGTGTGCAGGCAGGCGTTCGCGAGCGCCTGGGCGGCCACCTGCGTGGTGTAGTCGGGGCGGCGGCCGGCCAGGGCCAGGGCCTCCTCGCCGGCCCGGTGCGCGAGTTTCACGTCGCCGGTCAGCAGGGCCAGGGTGGACTCCCTGGTCAGGACCAGGCTCATCATCGTGTCGGTGCCGGCCAGGGTGGTCGCCTCGCGGGCGTCGTCGACGCTGCGGGCGGCCGCCTGAAGATCGCCGTGGGCCAGGTGCACCCCGGCGACCAGCAGGTGCAGGCCGTGCATCACGTACATCTGGCCGGTGGCCCGGGCCAGGCCGACCGCCCGGTCCATGTGCCGGGTCACGTCGTCCATCCGTTCGTAGACCGCCTCGGCGGTGGCCAGCCAGGCGAGCATGTGCAGCATCCGGATGGCCGTGCCGTCCGGCATGGCGTCGACCAGCGCGGTCGCCTCGGTGAGCCGGGCCGCGGTGGTGGCGTCCCACGCGTCGTCGGCCTGGTCGGCGAGGACGCACTGGAGCAGCGCGTCGGCGACCAGCGGCGGGGAGTCCGCGCGCCGGGCGGCGGCCAGGGCGCGGCGGGACCAGCCGGGTTCGCCCGGCACGCGCGGCTGCAGGTGTGCGGCGGCCAGCGCGACAAGCAGGGTCGCGGCGGCCGGGCCGTCCGGGTCGGTGACCCGGGACAGTTCCGCGCGGAGCAGGGCGTCCGCCTCCCGGTGGCGGCCGAGCATCCGTTCGATGCCGGCGCACGAGCCGGTCAGCCGGGCCCGGTCCAGGGTCACCTCGGGTGGCATGGCCTCGCGCAGGCGGTGCAGCACGTCCCGGCTCTCGGCGAGGCGGCCGCTGATCGCGAGGCTCTGCGACCGCAGGGCGAGCAGCGGCAGGGCCAGGTGCGGCTGGCCGTCGGGGACGATCCGCAGCGCCACGCCGAGCCAGTGCGCGGCGGTCCCCGGGCTGCTGTGCAGGGTCTCGGTGGCGGCCCGTTGCAGCACGCCGGCGGCGGCCAGGTCACCGCGCCGGGCCGACGACTCGACGTGCCGGGCCTGCTCGGGCGCCGGCGCCCCGGCCTCGGCCAGGGCGGCCGCCACCCGGCCGTGCGCGGTCACCCGCCAGCCGGAGCCGGCGGTGTCGTAGGCGATCCGGCGGAGCAGCGGATGCCGGAACCGGACGTGGCCGGTGCGCGGGACCGGCCGGAGCAGGTCGCGGTCGGCCAGAGTGTCCAGCGCCCGGGCCACCTCGTCCTCGGGCAGGCCGGCGGCCGCCGCGATCAGCGCCAGATCGGCCTGGTCGCCGACCACGGCGGCGGCCTGCGCGACGGTACGCCCGGAGTCGCTCAGCCCGTCGAACTCGCCCCGCAGCGCCTGCCCGCCGTCGCCGGCGCCGGCCCCCGCGCGGGCCAGCGCGAGCAGGTAGAGCGGGTTGCCGCCGCCGGCCGCGTACAGCTCGTGGCGCCTGTCGTCGCTCAGTTCCTCGGGGAGCAGCGGTTCGGCTTCGGCGGCGGAGAGCGGGCCCAGCTCGACGAGGGCCGCCGTGTCGTCGTGGATCGCCCGGCCGGCCGCCGCCCGGAGACGGCCCCGCAGCTGTCGCGGCCGGTAGGCGGCGGCCACCACGACCCGGCCGCGGGGCGGGTGCCGCAGCAGGTGGGCGATCAGCTCGGCCGAACCCGGGTCGGCCCAGTGCAGGTCGTCGAGGACGAGGACCAGCCCGGACCGTACGGCCAGGGTTTCCAGCAGTGCGCGGAAGGCCCGGAACAGCAGGAACCGTTCGGCCTCCAGGGTGCGGCGGGCGGTGGTCCGCTCCCCCGGCTCGCCGGGCATCGGCAGGATCTCGGCGAGCAGCGCCCGGTCGGTGTCCGGCAGCACCGCGAGCAGCGCCGGATCGGCCCGGGACAGGTGGTCGGCGAGGGCGTCGACCACCACGGCGTACGGCACCTGCTGCTCGAACTCGGCGGCCCGCCCGCACAGCGCCGTCCACCCGGACCGTTGCGCGCGGGCCGACAGCTCGGCCAGCAGCCGGGTCTTGCCGATGCCGGGATCACCGGCGACCAGCGTGACGCCCGGCGCGGACAGGCGCCGGAGCAGGACGGCGAGTTCCCGGGTGCGCCCGGCGAGCGCCGGGCCGTCACCGGCCGGCGGGAGGCCGGCGTGTTCGCGGGCGGGGGTCAGGGCGGCGTCGTGCCGGAGCATCGCCGCTTCCAGGTCGTGCAGCGCCGGCCCCATGTCGATGCCGAGCTCGGTGTCGAGGACCCGCCGCGCCCGGCGGACCACGGCCAGCGCGTCGGCCTGCCGGCCGGTCCGGTAGAGGGCGAGGACCAGTTGCGCCTGGATCTGCTCGTCGTACGGGTGCCGGCCGGCCAGCTCCTGCAACTCGGGCACGAGGCCGGCGTGTTCGCCGAGCGCGAGCCGGGCCTCGGTCAGCGCCCGGCGGCCCTCCAGTTCCAGGCCGGCGAGGCGACGGGCCTGTTCGGCCAGCCACGGCACCTCGGTCACGTCCTGGAGCGGGCTGCCACGCCAGAGGGCGAGCGCGGCCCGCAACGGCTCGGCGGCGCGGGCCGGGTCGGCGGCGCCCAGTCCGGTGTGGATCAGCCGTTCGGCGGCGGCCACGTCGCTGGCGTCGCCGTCGAGGTCGAGCAGGTAGCCGGGTGGGCGGGACACGATCGCGGCCCGGGCGCCGAGCACGCGGCGCAGGTAGGAGACGTGGCTCTGCACGGTGTTGAGCGCGGTGGCCGGCGGCCGGTCACCCCAGACCAGGTCGATCAGGCGGTCGGCGCCGACGGTGCGGCCCGCGTTCAGCGCCAGCACCGACAGGATCGCCTTGCGCCGCAGGCCCGGGACCGGCCGGGCCTCCTCGCCGTCGTGGACGTCCACCGTGCCGAGAAGGCGCACCCGCATGCGCGGCACACTACACATCGACGTCGAAGAATCGGCACGCGTACCCCGTACCCCATGGAGGTCCTTGATGCATCTCGCCCTGGCCGCTGTCCTCAGCCTCGCCTGGCTGGCCGTCCCGGAGGCGCGAAGCGCCGAGCCGGTCGTCCTGGTGCACGGCTGGGCGGGCACGCCGGAGAACATGTCGGCGATGCGCGACGCCTTCGTCGCGGCCGGCCATCCGACCTGGGTGATCGACCTGCCCGGGGAGGAGAACGTCGCGAACGCGAATGCGATCGCGGCCCTGGTCGCCGACGTGCGGGCGGAGACCGGGGCGGCCACGGTCAGCCTGGTCGGGCACAGCATGGGCGGCCTGTCGGCGCGGTATTTCCTCAAGCGGCTGGGCGGCGCCGCGGTGGTCCGCACCTATGTCTCGATGGGCACCGCGCAGCAGGGTTACCTGCCCGGTTGCCTGCTGCGGCCGGACGAGGGCGGGCAGATGTGCCCGGGCAGCGCGTTCCTGCGTGACCTGAACGAGGGCGACGACACCCCCGGCGATGTCGCGTATTCGACGTTCCGCAGCTCGCAGGAGAACGCCCGCAACGTGCACCTGGACGGCGGCGCGTGCTTCCTGGTGATCCCGAACGTCGTGCACTCCGGGCAGCCCAGGTCGCCGCTGTTCATCGAGGCGGCGCTGACCGCGGTCGGTGGCGGCTGCCCCGGGTCCTTCGTGGACGATCCGGTGCGCTGAGCGCGGGCCGGCGGATTTCACGCTTCCGGCTGCGCGTGTCCGTACCGCAAAAGGGATAAAGTTCCCGGCATGGCCACGCCTACCTTCGTATACGACGGTGACTGCGCGTTCTGCAGCAGCTGCGCCCGGTTCATCGAGCGCCGGATCCCGACCCGCGCCCGCCTGGTCCCGTGGCAGTTCACCGACCTGGCGGCGCTGGGTCTGACCAGCGCGGAGTGCGAGCAGGCGGTGCAGTGGGTGGGCGACACCCGGGCGGCCGGGCCGGATGCGTTCGCGCTGCTGCTGCGGGACGCCGGACGGCTGTGGCAGGCGCCCGGGACAGTGTTGCAGTGGGCCCCGGTGCGGCTGGTGGCCTGGCCGGCGTACCGCTGGATCTCCCGGCACCGGCACATGCTGCCCGGCGGCACCGCGGCCTGCTCACTGCCACAGGCGGAGCGGGACCGGATGATCGACACGCCGCCGAAAGAACGTATTACGCCGTTTATCACTGATTTGGGCTGACCATCGGGCGGTAAACCCGATGGAAGGCGGAAAACCGAAGTGCGGCAACGGTACGGAGAACTCGACGACAAGCGACTACGTGTGGCCAAGGGGGCCGTCGCCGGGCTGTGCGCGGCCGTCGCCCTGGCCCACGTGCTGCTGGTGTTCCTGCACGTGGCGCCGTCGAACCCGGTCTCCCAGCGCTACGAGAAGCAGATCAACGCCTGGATCAACCCGTACTTCGAGCAGAACTGGCTGCTCTTCGCGCCCAACCCGGAACCCAACCGGACCTACGTCTACGCGCGGACCGGCTGGGACACCCCGGACGGCGGCCACGACACGAGCGACTGGCTCGACATCACCGCCGGCGACGACGACGCGATCACCCACAACCCCTATCCCAGCCGTACGAACCAGAGCATGCTCCGCCGCGCGTGGAGCGCCTACGAGTGGGCGCACGGCGACAGTGACGTGTCCGAGAACGAATGGGCGCAGCTCCGGGCCGAGTATCTGCGCAACATCGCCGTGCAGCGGGCCACGCCGCTCAGCCCGCACCCGTTCCAGGTGATCCGCCTGAAGGTCGTGACGGAACCGATCACGGTGCCCGGCGACACCCCGGAGACCGACTCGACCGAACCCGTGACCAGGATCCTGCCCTGGTGGAATGTGACGTCCGATGGCAGTTGACCAGACGCCCCTCGTCGTTCCGGCGCCGGCCCCGGACGAGACCGGCAGACCTCCCGGCCGTTTCGAGCGGCTCTACGGCCGCCTCACCGAACGTCCGTTCTCGCTGTACGCCACCGCGTTCCTGCGCATCGGTTACGGCCTGCTGTTCCCGATCATCCTGTTGCGGGAGTTCCCGAACCGGCACATGATCTGGGGCCCGGAAGCAGCGTGGAGCGCCGACCTGGCCCGCCGCATGTTCGACCAGAACGGCTGGTTCAGCGTCCTCACGCTCTCCGACGACCCGTTCTACTTCGAACTGTGCTACCTCGCGGCGATCCTCGTCAGCGTGCTGTTCATGCTCGGCTGGCACACCCGGGTGACGTCCGTGCTGTTCGCCGTCGCGGTGGTCTCGTTCTACTCGCGCGCCGTGCTGATGAGCGACGGCGGCGACAACCTGATGGTCCTGATGGTCATGTACATGATGTTCACGGCGTGCGGGCGGCGATGGTCGCTCGACGCGCGGCGCAAGGGGACGGCCGGGCCACGGCCGGGCTTCCGCGAGTTCGTCGTGACCGTCCTGCACAACTGCGCGCTGTTCGTGATGATGGCCCAGATGTGCATCCTGTACGGGGCCGCCGGCCTCTACAAGGTGCAGGGCGAGACGTGGGGCGCCGGAACGGCCCTGCACTACGTGTTCAAACAGGACCTGTTCCGGCCGTGGCCGGCGCTGTCCGACTTCCTCGACGGCCACCACGTGATGATCGCGCTCGCCTGCTACATGACCGTGCTGGTGCAGGTGGCCTTCCCGTTCAGCCTGTTCAGCAAGCTGAAGTACGTCGTGCTGCCCATCCTGATCGGCATGCACCTGGGCATCGCCTTCCTGATGGCGCTGCCGATGTTCTCCGCCGTGATGGTCCTGTCGGACCTGGTCTTCCTGCCGGACCGCTTCTACCGGTGGGCGGCCCGCACCGGCCGGCGGCTGCTGCGGCGGGACCCGGCCCCGTCGGTGTGACGGGGCCGGGCCAGCGCTAGCGCGTCTTGGGCAGGTCGAACTGGTCGGCGCGGCGGCAGTCCTTCTGATTGCCGACCGCGCCCGGACCGAGGCTCTTCAGCGCCTCCCGGGCCCGGGCCCGGCCCAGGTTCCACGCGTACCAGGGGTCGGGCTCCTTCAGGTCGTCGGCGATCCAGCTCAGCGTGCACCGCCGGACCGGATCGGGCAGCCTGGTCAGCGCCGGGGTCGCGTCGGCCGACAGCGCCCGCAGGTACCAGGCGTCGATCTTGCCGGTCGCCTCGTAGCGGACCGCGTTACGGCTGGCCACGTAGCCCTCCGGGTCGAGGACAGCCAGGCCCAGCAGCATCACCACGGCCAGGCCCACGGTCGCCTGCGGGATCCAGCGGCCCTTCCAGGTGATGCCGGCCACCGCGATCAGCACGAACACCGTGCCGAGCAGCAGCTCCAGCGACATCACGAAGATCCGCTCACCGGTGAAGCTGTAGACCCGCTGGTACGCCCACATGCGCGACAGCGCGGACGCCACGATCACCACGCTCAGGGCGCACAGCAGGCCCAGCAGCACGCGCAGCAGGATCCGCTCGATCCGCTGTTCCCGTTTCGCCCAGCGGGCCAGGGCCGCGAGCACCGCCAGCGACAACAGGGTGACCGCCGCGAGCTGCCAGAAGCCGCTGCGGGCGTACTCGGCGTAGCTCAGGCCGGACGTCTTCAGCACGTGCCGGGCGCCGCCGAACAGCACGGTGAACTGGACCCCCACGAAACCGGCGAACAGCAGCACCAGCGCGAACGAGGCGGGCGCCCACTCGACCAGGCCGAACCGGCCCCGGCCCGGAGTGTCCATGCCGGACGTGACGGGCGGCGCCGACAGCGTGTAGATGCCGGAGACGGCGAGCAGGCCACCGAGGGCGCCCAGGAAGAGCCACTCGAAGACGGTGCCGGTCTCGAAGTCCGGCACCACGTCGTCGAGCAGCGCCGAGAACGCGACGTCGGCCGAGGACAGCAGGCCACCGAAGACGAGCAGGATCACGATCGTCAGGATCGCGGAGAAGACGACCCGGCCGGCCATCCCCGGGTTGCGGCCCGAGGATTGCAGGTGGTTGCGGACCCACGGCAGGCCGCGGAACGCCGCGTACGGGGCGGCGAACAGGCTGAACAGGATCGACCTGACCTGCCTGCCGCCGACGATCGCCAGGGTGGCGCAGCCCAGCGCGCCCAGCACACTGAAGGTCACCAGCCACCAGGCGTTCCGGAACGCCGGGACCAGCAGCAGGGCCAGCGCAGACGCGGTCCAGCCGATCCGGGTCCAGCGGTCGGTGCGGGACATCTCGCCGGCCTTACGGACCGCGGCGACCACACCGGCGGTCAGCGCGAGCGCCGCCAGGAACCAGCCGATGCCGACCCGGCCCAGCGGCAGGAACGCGACGAAACCGAGCGCGCCGGCCAGCACACCGGCGGGCACGGCACGGCCGCGGGCCGCTTTCGGGCCGGGCCAGTTCTTGTCCCGGAACTTCTGCCAGGTCGACGGGGGCAGCGGCTCGTAGCCGGCGTAGGGACCGGCCAGCGGCGTCATCCGGCTGACCGGAACGGGCCGGTCCGGCGCCGGGCTGCCCGGGGGTGTGGGCGTGCTCTGGCCGGCCGCTCCCGCGTCGGCCGGGCCAGACTTCGCCGCACCTTCCGTTCTGCCAGATTTCTCCGGCTCAGCCTTCTTCTCGACGGCCGGCGTCTTCTCCTCGGCCGGCGTTTTCTGCTCGGCCGGCGTGACCTTGGGCTGCGGCGCGGGCGTCGAAGCGGCGGGCGGCGCGGTCAGGGCGACGGGCGGCGATGCGGCAGGCGCGGCAGGTGCGGCGGCGTCCGGCGGCGAGGCCACCGGCAGCATCGGTACGAACAGCGCGTACCCCCGCGTGCCGGACGGGATCTGCACCGGAATCGCCCACGCGGGCGCACCCTCGGGCCCCGGCCAGACGATCGACGGGATCGCGTCCGTCGAGGGCATGACGAGGATCTGGGGCGGTGGGGCTTCCGACGGTTTTCGTTGTTCAGGCGGCGGCTCGGACACGGGACCCCCTCGATTGATCGGTCCGCACACTGTAGGGCTCCCACGCCAATACGTCTACGTTGGGACGGTCCCGTTCCGCCGCGACGATCAGTCGTCCTCGGTGAACACCTCCTCGCGCCGCCGCCGGATCGCCGGGAGAGCCGCCACGACCAGCGCCGACAGGGTGAGGAACAGCAGCACCGCCGAGATCGGCCGGGTGACGAAAACCGACGGGTCACCCCGCGAGATGATCAGCGCCCGGCGCAGGTTCTCCTCCAGCAGCGGCCCGAGGACGAACCCGAGCAGCAGCGGCGCCGGCTCGCACCCGCACTTGATCAGCACGTAGCCGAGGATCCCGAAGAAGGCGATCGCGTAGACGTCGTACGCGTTGAACGACAGCGAATAGGTCCCGATGACGGCGAACAGCACGATCATCGGGAACAGCACCTGGTACGGGATCCGCAGCATCCGCACCCAGATCCCGATCAGCGGCAGGTTGAGCAGCACGAGCAGCACGTTCCCGATCCACATCGACGCGATCAGGCCCCAGAACAGCGCCGGCTCCTCGGTGATCACGTTCGGGCCGGGCGTGATGCCGTGCACGATGAACGCCCCGACCATCAGCGCCATCACCGGATGGGCGGGCAGGCCGAGGGTGAGCAGCGGGATGAACGACGTCTGCGCGGCCGCGTTGTTCGCCGACTCGGGACCGGCCACCCCCTCGATCGCGCCGTGCCCGAACTCGGCGCGCCGCTTCGAGATCCGTTTCTCCACCGCGTACGAGGTGAACGACGCCAGCACGTGCCCGCCGCCGGGCAGCACCCCGAGGGCCGCGCCGAGCCCGGTGCCCCGCAGGATCGGCCCGATGATGCGCCGCCGGTCCTCGCCGGTCGGCCAGAGGTTCGTGACGCCGCCGAGCGGGGCCGGGCGGTCGCGTTCGTTCTCCAGGTTGCGCAGGATCTCGGCGATGCCGAACATGCCGACGGCGACCGACACGAAGTCGATGCCGCCGTAGAGCTCCCGCTGCCCGAACACGAACCGCGGCGTGCCGGTGTAGATGTCCTGGCCGACGGTGCCGAGCAGGATGCCGAGGGCGATCATCGCGAGCGCCTTCAGCGCCGAGCCGCGGGCCAGCGCGATCGACACGATCAGGCCGAACAGCACGAGCGCGAAGTAGTCGGCCGGCCCGAACTTCAGCGCCACCTCGGCGAGCGGCGGGGCGGCGACGGCCAGCACCACGGTGGCGACCGTGCCGGCGAAGAACGACCCGATCGCGGCGGCGGCCAGCGCCGGCCCGGCTCGCCCCTGACGGGCCATCTCGTGGCCGTCGAGCGCGGTGACCGCGGCCGACGACTCGCCGGGCAGGTTGATCAGGATGGCCGTGGTGGAGCCGCCGTACTGGGCGCCGTAGTAGATGCCGGCCAGCATGATCAGCGCGGTGACCGGCTCGAATCCGAAGGTGATCGGCAGCAGCATCGCCACCGTGGCGGTCGGCCCGATGCCGGGCAGCACGCCGACCGCGGTGCCGAGCAGCACCCCGGCGAAGCAGTAGAGGACGTTCTCCAGCAGGAACGCGGTGGAGAAGCCGAGGACCAGGTTGTCGAGGAGCTCCATCACCAGCCCCAGAGCGGGACACGGAGCTGGAGCCCGACCACGAAGATCAGGGTGGCCGCCAGGGTCAGCCCGGCCGACACGGCCACCGCCACGAGCGGCCGGACCCGCCGGCTCGCGAACGTGGTGAGCAGGGCGGTCACCATCGAGGTCGGCACGAACCCGAGCCGCCTGACGAAGACGCCGAAGAACACCACCGCGGCCAGGATGAGCAGCACGGCACGCCACGGCACCGGCCCGAACGTGATGTCGTCGGCGGCGATCAGCCCCTTGATCACGATCGCCAGGCCGAGCACGGCGACCACCCCGCCGATCAGCAGCGGGAAGTAGCCGGGCCCCATCCGCAGCAGGGTCCCCCGGTCGTAACCGAGGGACCCGGCCGCGAACAGGCCGCCGATCAGGACGAAGATCCCGCCGGCGAGCAGATCCGGGAAGGCGCGGCGCATCTACGAGGCCTTGACGCCGGCGTCGGCGATGACCTTGCCCCAGGTCGCGATCTGCTCCTGGAGGTGGGCGCGATGTGCCTCGGGGGTGGCGTCGGCGGCCGGCACCGGGGCGGTGCCGAGCTTGGCCATCTGCTCGACCACGGCCGGGTCGGCCAGGGCCGTGGTCAGGGCGCCGGACAGTTTCCGTACCACCTCGTCAGGTGTCCCGGCCGGGACGTAGAGGCCGTGCCAGACGCTGACCTGGAGTTGCGGCATGCCGGCCTCGGTCGTGGTGGGCAGGTCGGGCAGGTTCTTCACCCGTTCCGGGGTGGTGACCGCGTACGCCTTGACCTTGCCCGCGGTGATCTGCCCGGTGGTGTTGGTGGTCTGGTCGCACATGACGTCGACCTGCCCGCCGACCAGGTCGGTCAGCGCCGGGCCGGTCCCCTGGTAGGGCACCTCCTGGAGTTTCACCCCGGCCGCCGACTGGAGGAGCAGGCCGCACAGGTGCGAGGCGGCGCCGATCCCGGCGTTGGCGAGGGTGACCGTGCCGGCGTTCGCCTTCAGGTACGCGGTCAGGTCGGCGAACGTGGCGGGCGCGAAGTCCGGCCGCGCGACCACCGTCATCGGCACCTCGGTGACCAGGCCGATCGTCGCGAAGTCCGCGAGCGGCTGGTAGGGCAGGTCCTTGTAGAGGGCGGGCGCGGTGGACATGCCGATGTGGTGCATGAGCACGGTGTAGCCGTCCGGCTGGGCGGTGGCGACCTGGCCGGCGGCGACGGTTCCGCCGGCGCCCTCGACGTTCTGCACGACGATCCGGCCGCCGAGGGCCTTCGCCATCGGGTCGGCGATCATCCGGGTGACGGTGTCGGTCGGCCCGCCCGCACTGAACGGGACGACGATGGTGATGTTCTGGTCCGGGTACCCGCCGCCTTCGCCGGCGCCGCCGTCGCCCGAGCACGCGGCGACGAGCGAGACTGCGGTGAACGCGGCGATCAATCTGGGCACGGTGCTGGGTCGCATGTCCTGACCTCTCTGTCGGTGACTCCCCCTCGATGTCGATCCATTGACGAACGTATATCAACTAGGGCGGCAGGCGTTACGATCCGTGCCGTGCAGGTCGATGCGGACGAATTGCGGGACGCGGCGCGGGCTTTACGGGACGGCGCCGCAGAGGGCCTCCGGAAGGCAGCCGATCGGGTACGGATCCCCGAGCAGCAGTTCGGTGTGGAGGCCGCGTTCGACAGGTACACCACGGCGGTCCCGTACCGGGCGCTCGCCGCCGCGGTCGAGGAGGAGCTGCGCGTTCTCGAACAGGCCGCGCGCGAGCTGGCCGACGCCCTGGAACGCACCGCCGCGGACTACCGGCACGCCGACGAACGGGCGGCGCACCGGCTGGGCGGCGGGCCCCGATGACCGGCGACGAACTGCGGGCGTTGCGGCACGAGCAGGGCAACATCCGGGAGGCGTACGGGCCGTGGGGCGCCGACGATCTGGCCGCGGGCTGCCGGGCCGGGGCACGGGTGCCCGGTTTCGGCGGCGACCCGGGCACCCTCGACGACATCGCCCGCAACCTGACCGAGGTACGCCGGATCGCGGCCCGTGCCGGTGAGGTCGTCGGCGGGCTGCGCGACCGCGGGGTCGCCACCGGCTGGGCCGGGGACACCCAGGTCGAGGCGGCCGAGGCCGTGGAGGCGCTGTTCTCCGCCGTGCACGGGCTGCTGGACACGCTCGGTGATCTTCCGGGGCGCCTGGACGCGTACCGCATGATGATCGAACACTGGGGAGGCGCGGACCTGGCCGCGGCCGACGACCTGGACGATGTCGCGGCGCAGGCCGCGCGGATGACCGCGCTGACGTATCTGCCGGACCCGTCCGGCTACGACGCCGGGCTGATGGCCGCCCTGCACGAGCGGGCGGTGCGGGCGATCGACGACCGGGTGACCGGCCATCACGTGGTCGCCGAGACCGGCCGTGAGCTGGCCTCCCACCTGCGGGACCGGGCCGCTCAGGCGCGCGGGCGGCGGATGGCCGGCTCGCCGCTGAGCACGCTCGACGAGGTGATGCTGACCGAGGCCGGCAGCGACTGGCGGTCGGCGGACCCCGGTGTGCTGACCCCGTCGCAGGCCGGGCGGGCGGCCGCGGCGCTGAACCGGCTCAGCGACGCCGACCGGCAGGTCATGCTCGGGCTGCTGCGCTCGGCGGTCTCCCCGGAACAGCGCGCGTACCTGATGAAAGCGCTGGCCGCCGGATACCCGGTCGCGGACGTCGCCGGGTTCAACGCCATGATCGCCGCGCACGGCGACGACGGGCCGTGGCTGGCGGCGCGGCTCGGGCCGTTCGAGATGGACTCCGGGCCGGGCGTGCCGGCCGGGCCCGGCTGGTCCCAGGAGCAGCTCCCGACCTGTGTGGCGGCGTCGACCATCGCCGCGCGGGCCGCCGTCGACCCGGTCTACGCGTTGCAGCTGACCACCGGCGGGCGGCCGGGCGATCCGGCGCACGACAACCCGGCCGCCTTCCGGGACCGGTGGCGGGCCGAGCAGCTGCGGATCTACGACGACGGGCGGGACCTGATCCAGAAGATCGCCGGCTCGGACGGGATGACGTCGGGGCAGTCGGCCGCGATCGCCGGCGAGCAGATCGGAGCGCGTACCGGCGTGGTCTATCACAACGAGGACCTGGCCGGCCCGGGCAGCCGGTCGGACATGCTGCCGCGGATCGAGGCCGCAGTCGACGACGGCCATCCGGTGCCGGTCACCACCCGCTCGGACGGCTCCGCCCACCAGCTGATGATCATCGGACATCAGGGCGACGAGCTCCAGATCTACAACCCCTGGGGCGACACCTACTGGGTCAGCAAGGACGCCTTCGCCGACGGCGACATCAGCAACGGCGACCCCGGCCTGCCGCGCACACCGACCTCGGTGCGGCTTCCGGTCGCTTTCAGCTAACACTCAGATACACACGCTCCGCCCAGGAATCCCTCAGGGTCCTACCAAGATCCACATTGAACCTCTCGGTCCATGACACACACCCACCGCAGCCCGAGCCGGATCAGCCGCCGGCACGTCCTCGCCGGGACGTTCGGCATCGGCGCCGTCGCGGCCCTCGCCCGGATCGGTATCGGCACCTCCTTCGCCGAGGAGACCACCGAGGCCGTCACCCTTGCCACCGCGGCCGGCGGCACGCTCCCCATCCCCGACCTGCTGGCCGCCACCGACGAGGACGGCGTCTCGGTCTACGCCCTCGACGCGCAGACCGGCACCAACACCACCCTGGTCAGCGGCAAGACGATCAGCACGGCCGGCTACAACGGAACCTTCCTCGGCCCGACCATCCAGCTCACCGACGGTCAATCGGTACGGTTCGACGTCACCAACAACCTCGGCGAGGAGACCACCGTCCACTGGCACGGGCTGCACATCGCCCCATCCAACGACGGCGGGCCGCAGAACACCATCGAGGACGGCGCCACCTGGTCCCCGGCCACCACCGTCAACCAGGGTGAGGCGTGCACGCTCTGGTACCACCCGCACGGACTGGGCACCACCGCCGACCAGGTGGCGCTCGGCCTGGCCGGGATGATGATCATCGACGACGGCTCGGACGCCAACGCGGCCCTACCCCACGACTACGGCGCCGACGACATCCCGATCATCATGCAGTCCACCGCGGTCACCACGGCCGGAGCGTTCGCCACCGCCAACAACAACTTCACCGCCTCCACCTCCACACTGAAGTTCCTGGTCAACGGGATGAGCGCGACCGACGAGACGCCGACGCTGGAGGTCGCCTACGGCCGGGTGCGGCTGCGCCTGCTGAACGCCTCACTCACCGACAGCATCACGATCGCCCGGTCCGACAGCGCGAGCTTCACCCAGGTCGCCAGCGACGCCGGGCTGCTCGCCGAACCGATCTCGATCACCAGCCTGCGGATCAGCCCCGGCGAGCGCGCCGAGATCGTCCTCGACCTGACCGCCGCCGACGACGCGGTGAAACTGCAGGCCACCGTCCGCAACACCACGAACGGGACCCGCTACACGGCGTCCATGCTGTCGGTCACCAGCACCGCCACGTCGGCCGCCGACGACCTGCCGGACACCCTCAACACGATCACCGACATCGACGCGACCGACGCCACCACCCGGACGTTCACCCTGAGCAACAGCGGCGCGAGCATGCTGATCAACGGGATCGCCGGAACCACGATGGACATCATGGACGCCAACGCGGTGATGACCACGCTCGGCGCCATCGAACAGTGGACGATCACCAACAGCAGCACGAACATCTACCACAACTTCCACCTGCACGACGTGCCGTTCCAGATCGTCTCGGTGGCCGGCGCCGCCCCGACCGGCGCCAACACGGCCTGGCGGGACACCATCGAGGTCGCCCCGGGCACCAGTGTGGTGATCAAGATGCAGTTCACCGACTACGCCGACAACGAGTACATGTACATGCTGCACTGCCACAACGTCATCCACGAGGACGACGGCATGATGCTCGCCCTGATGGTCATGTCCTGACCCCGGGCCGGCTCTCGCCGCTGTCTCGGGGGGCCGGAGACAGCGGCGAGAGCCAGCCGGGTCGTCAGACGCCCAGGCGGGTGGTCACCCAGTCGTGGAAGGCGCCGATGTGATGCTCCGACGGGACCAGGACTCCGCCTCGGGCGTAGGCGCGGGAGCTCATCGCCGGCTGGCAGCGTTCGCACGCGTCGAAGTCCTGGACGTTGACCCGGTGGAACAGTTCCACCGAGCGGGACACGTCCCGGCCGGACGCGACCACCTCGTTGGAGTAGAGCCAGTCGCATTCGACGATGGTGCGGTCGGCGGCCACCGGGTACATCCGGTGCAGGATGATGTGGTCGGGGACCAGGTTGACGAAGACCTGCGGCTTGATGGTGATCGCGTAGTAGCGCCGGTCCTGGTCGTCGGTGACGCCGGGGAGCTTCTCGAAACCCTCCGACCCGTCGACGGTGAATCCCTGGATGCCGCTGCCGAACTCGGCGCCGTGCCCCACGTAGTACTGGGCGGCGTACCCGTCGGCGAACTCCGGCAGCACCTCCACCAGCTCCGGGTGGATGGTCGCGCAGTGGTAGCACTCCATGAAGTTCTCGACGATCAGTTTCCAGTTGGCCTTCACGTCGTAGGTGATGCGCCGCCCGACCTGGAGGGTGTCGATCTCGTAGGAGTCGATCGCCGACAGCGCCCCGAGCCGTTCGGTGACGGCGCCCATCACGTCGTCCTCGAAGGCGGGCGGCTCGTCGGCGAGGCACACCCACACGTACCCGATCCATTCCCGCAGGTGCACGTTGACCAGGCCGTACTCGACCCGGTCGATGTCCGGCATCTTGGTCAGGTTGGGGGCGGCGATGAGTTTGCCGTCGAGGCCGTACGTCCACGCGTGGTACGGGCACTGGAACGCCCGCTTCACCTCGCCGCTCTCCTCGGTGCACAGTTTCGCGCCCCGGTGCCGGCAGATGTTGAGGAACGCGCGCAGCGAGCCGTCCCGCCCGCGGACGATGAGGACGCTCTCCCGCCCGATCTCCACCGACTTGAAGCTGCCCGGGCCGGGCAGGTCGGCGGCGCGGACCGCGCAGAACCACATGGTCTCGAAGATCCGCGACTGTTCGAGCGAGAAGATCGTCGGGTCGGTGTAGTAGTGGCCGGGAAGAGTGGGGATGAGACTGGCGGTCACGGCTGACACCTCTATTTGCGAATGCGTTCCATCTTCGGGTCGAACAGCGGCTCGGCCGCCACGGTCGCCGGGAGCCGCTCGCCGAAGTACTCGACGTCGACGGCGGTGCCCGGCACTGACAAACCGACGGGGAGCCATGCGTACGCGACGGTGCGGCCGATGGTGTATCCGTAGGACGCGCTGGTGACGTACCCGACCGGGGCGCCACCGGCGAAGACCGGTTCCTTGCCGAGCACGACGGCGGCCGGATCGTCCAGCGTGAAACAGGTCAGGCGCCGATCAGCCGGACGGGAGGCGAGAGCGGCCCGCCCGATGAAGTCGCCCTTGTCCATCCGGACGGCGAAGTCGAGCCCGGCCGACACCGGATCGTGCTCGGTGGTCATGTCGGTGCCCCACGACCGGTAGCCCTTCTCGAGGCGCAGGCTGTTGAAGGCGCTGCGCCCGGCCGCGGCGATCCCGTGCGCCTGCCCGGCCGCCCACAGCGTGTCCCAGAGCCGCAGCCCCAGCTCAGCGCTGGTGTAGATCTCCCAGCCGAGCTCGCCGACGTAGGACAGCCGCATCGCGGTGACCGGGACCTCGCCGATGAAGGCCTGCTGCGCCCGGAAGTACTTGAGGGCGTCGTTGGAGAAGTCGGTGCGGGTCAGCGGCTGCAGCACGTGCCGGGCGAGCGGTCCCCACAGCCCGATGCAGCAGGTCCCGCCGGTGATGTCGCGGATCTGGACGCTGTCCGGCGCGTGCTGCCGCATCCAGTCCTCGTCGAGCGGCCCGTTCGCGCCGACCTGGAAGACCTGCGGTCCGAGACGCGCCACGGTCAGGTCGCTGCGGATCCCGCCGTCAAAACCGAGCATCAGCGTGTACGTGACCGAGCCGACCGATTTGTCGAGATTGTTGGTCGTCAGGTACTGGAGGAACTCGAGCGCCCCGGGCCCGGAGACCTCGAGCCGCTTGAGGGGAGTCATGTCGAACATCGCCACGCGTTCCCGGGTGATCCGCGCTTCGGTGGCGGCGATCGGCGACCAGTAGCGGGCCGACCAGTCGTCCCGCTCCGGCACCTCGGCCGGGGCGTTGGCGGTGTACCAGTAGGGCCGTTCCCAGCCGGCGCCTTCCAGGAAGACGGCGCCGAGGGCCTGCTGCCGTGGGTGGAACGGGCTGGTCCGCAGCGGGCGCGGACGTTCCATCGGCTGCAACGGGTGCACTATGTCGTACACCTCGATGAAGTTCTGTTTCGCCCGCTCCTCGACGTAGTCCGGCGCGAGCTGCACCTGCTCGAACCGGTGCAGGTCGGCCTCGTGCAGGTCGATGCCGGGCTGGCCGTCGACGAGCCATTCGGCGAGCGAGCGGGCGACACCGGCCGAGTGGGTGACCCAGACGGCCTCGGCGACCCAGAATCCGGCGAGCTCGCGGTGTTCGCCGATGAGTGGGAACCCGTCGGCGGTGAACGAGAAGATGCCGTTGATCCCCTCCTCGACCGCGGTGCCGGCCAGATCGGGCAGGAGGTCGGCGCTCTCCCGCCAGGCCGGCTCGAAGTCCTCGGGGGTGAAGTCGAGGACACTGGGCATGGGGGCTTCGCCGAAAGTAAAGGCCGGCATGGGCCGGTGCCCGTAGTAGCCGATGCCGATCCGGTCGCCGTGTTCCCGGTAGTAGAGATCCTGGTCCTGGTGGCGGAGGATGGGCCTGCTCGCCTCCAGGACCAGGTCGTTGAGGCCGGCCATGGCGGGGACCGGGCCGGTCTTGGCGTACTGATGGGCGAGCGGCAGCAGCGGGATGGTGAGGCCGACCATCTCGCCGATCTTCGGTCCCCAGAACCCGGCCGCGCAGACGACGACCTCGGCCGGGATGAACCCGCGGTCGGTCTCGACGCCTGTCACCCGCCCGTCCTGCCGCCCGACGCCGGTGACGGTGTGCTCGCCGAGGAAGCGGGCGCCGCGTTCCATCGCCCGCCGGGCCTGGGCCTCGACCGCGCGGACGGCTTTGGCCAGCCCGTCGGTCGGCACGTGGAAGCCGCCGAGGATCTTCGCCGGATCGAGGAGGGGGTGCAGGGCGGCGCATTCCGCCGGGCTGAGCAGCGCGCCCTCGACGCCCCAGGACGTGGCCAGGCCGTGCTTGCGTTTGAGGTCGTGCCAGCGGGCCTCGGTGGTGGCCACCTCCAGGCCGCCGACCTGCCGGAAACACCACTGCCCGTCGAGGGTGAGGGCGCTGAGCTTCGCCACGGTGTACGCGGCCAGCTCGGTCATGGTCTTCGACGGGTTCGTCTGGAAGACCAGGCCGGGCGCGTGCGAGCTGGAGCCGCCGGGGGTGAACAGCGGGCCCTGGTCGACCACGGTGACGTCGGTCCAGCCGCGTTCGGTGAGCTCGTCGGCGAGGGCACTGCCGACGACACCGGCGCCGATGATGACAACACGAGGGTTCATGGCAGTCCTTGTGTTCACAGAGCCTGCGTTTCACAGAGCGCAACACCGCTTGGAATACGCAACAGCTTCAACGAACGGCGGGACCGGCGTCAAGGCATCGACTGTTAAACCTGCGGTCGTTTACGGAACCCAGCCCATCCGGCCGCTCACCTCGTCGGCTGCGGCGATCACCCGCTGCGCGATCGACGGGAAGGCGGACCGGGTCAGCCGGTACGCCGGGCCGGACACGCTGATGGCGGCGATCACCGTGCCGTCGGCGCCCCGGATCGGCGCGGCGACGGCGTTGAGGCCCACCTCGTACTCCTCGGCGGTGGAGGCCCAGCCGGCCGCGCGCACCTCGTCGAGTTCGGCGGCGAGCGCGGCCTCGCCGGTGAGAGTGGCGACGGTGAACCGCTCGGGCGGCTCGGCGAACACCGCGGCCCGCACCCCGGAGGGCGCGTGGGCCAGCAGGACCTTGCCGCTGGAGGTGGCGTGCAGCGGGGTCTGCCGGCCGACCCAGTTGTGGCTGGTGACCGAGGCGGCGCCGCGGCTCTGGGTGATGTTGACGGCCCGGTTGCTGTCGAGGATCGCGATGTTGACCGTCTCGCCGAGGTCGGCGGCGAGCCGGTCGCTGGCGTCGTGGCCCTGCCGGCTCAGGTCGAGCTGCGCGGTGACCGCGCCGGCCAGCCGGACCACCCCGAGGCCGAGGCGGTACGTGCCGCGGTCCTGGGCCTGCTCCACGAAGCCCCGCGCTTCCAGGGCTGCGAGCAGGCGAAACGCGGTGGATTTATGGACGCCGAGCTCTTTGCCGATCTCGGTGACACCCGCCGCACGGCGGCGTGCCAAGATTTCGAGGATGCTCAATGCCCGATCGACGGACTGGACGAGCGCCGGACCAGACTCGCGTTCGTTGCTCATAGCGCAACAATAAGGCCTCAGTTTCCGGAAAGTTGCAAGACGTGACGGCTCGGTGTCGCACTCTTGACTATCGATCAAGGTCCCGGGCAATCTGTTGCGGATCTCAGCAGCTGTTTCGTTTTGCACAACGACAGGCGGTCGTTTGCGTGGAGAAAGTCGCGATTGTCGGGGCGTCCCTGGCCGGCCTTGCCGCCGTCCGTGCCCTGCGCCGACAGTCCTTCGCGGGCGAGATCGTCGTCGTCGGCGGCGAACTCCATCAGCCGTATGATCGCCCGCCGCTCTCCAAGGACTTCCTGACCGGCGCGGTCACGGCCGCCGACCTGGCGCTCTCCCCCGCCGACGAGGACCTCGGCGCGGACTGGCGGCTGGGCGTCACCGCGACCGGTTTCGATCCGCACACCAGGGCCGTTCACCTGGACACCGGCGAGGTGCTCCAGGCCGACGGCGTGGTGATCGCGACAGGCGCCCGGGCCCGGCCGATCGAGCACCTCGGAGTCCACACTCTCCGCACTCTGGACGACGCGATCGTCCTGCGCGACGCGCTGCGGCAGACCGGCCGCCTGGTCGTGATCGGGGCGGGGTTCATCGGGGCCGAGGTCGCGTCCAGCGCCCGGAAACTCGGCTGGGACGTGACAGTCGTCGAGTCGCTGCCCACTCCCCTGGCCGGACAGCTCGGCGCCGAGATGGGCGAGATCGTCGCCCGCCTGCACGGCGACCACGGCGTCCGGCTGCGGACCGGCCTGCCGGTGAGCGGGCTGACCGGAACCGATCGGATCGAGGCGGTCGAGCTGGCCGACGGCACCCGGCTGCCGGCCGATCTGGTGGTGGCCGGGATCGGCGCGATCCCCAACGTGGAGTGGCTGGACAGCGCCGGCGGGCTGGCCGCCGCGACCAGCGTGCCGGGTGTGGTGGCGACCGGTGATGTCACCGGCTCCCAGCACTGGACGTTCGCCCTGGAGAACCCGGCGGCCGTGGTGGCGACCCTGCTCGGCACCGAACCGCCGGCCGCCAAGGCCCCCTACTTCTGGTCCGACCAGTACGGCGTGATGATCCAGTTCGCCGGCCACCGCGCGCCCGGTGACACCGTCCGGATCGTCGAGGGCGACCCCGAGCAGCGCAGTTTCCTCGCCGTGTACGAACGCGACGGGCAGCCGTCCGCCGTGCTGGGCCTCGATCAGCCGAAATTGTTCACCCGGTGGCGCCGTCAGCTGCGCTCCGTCCCACAGGAGGCCTGATGCTGCAACCCGTCTGCCCGCTCAGCGACATACCACCGGGCGAGGCGTACCGGTGGGCGACCGAACCGGCGGTGGCGATCTTCCACACCGAGGACGGTGAGGTGTTCGCGATCGACGACACCTGCACCCACCAGGACGCCTCGCTGGCCGACGGCTGGCTGGAGGGCTGCGAGGTGGAGTGCCCGCTGCACGCCTCCAGGTTCGACCTGCGGACCGGCCGGGTCGACGCGCCCCCGGCGAAACTCCCGGTCCGCACCCACCGGGTCGAGGTGACCGACGGGGTCGTCCACGTCGAACTCTCGAAGGAAGCACCGAACCTGCCACCCGGAGCCAAGCCATGACCAAGTACGACTTCGTGATCGTCGGCGGCGGTTCGGCCGGTTCCGCGCTCGCCGCCCGGCTCTCCGCCGACCCGCTCAACAAGGTGCTGGTGCTGGAGGCGGGCCGTCCCGACTATCCGTGGGACGTGTTCATCCACATGCCGGCGGCGCTGACCTTCCCGATCGGCAGCCGGTTCTACGACTGGAAGTACGAGTCCGAGCCCGAGCCGCACATGAACGACAGGCGGATCTACCACGCCCGCGGCAAGGTGCTCGGCGGCTCCAGCAGCATCAACGGGATGATCTTCCAGCGCGGCAACCCGCTCGACTACGAGCGCTGGGCCGCCGACCCGGGCATGGCCGACTGGGACTACGCGCACTGCCTGCCGTACTTCAACCGGATGGAGAACTGCCTGGCCGCCGACCCGGACGATCCGTACCGGGGGCACGACGGGCCACTGGTGCTGGAACGCGGGCCGGGCACGAATCCGCTGTTCCAGGCCATGCTGAAGGCGAGCGAGCAGGCCGGTTATCCGCCCACCACCGACGTCAACGGGGAGCGTCAGGAGGGCTTCGCCCTCTTCGATCGCAACATCCGGCGGGGCCGGCGTCTCTCCGCGGCGGGCGCCTATCTGCACCCGGCGATGAAAAGGCCCAATCTGACGGTACGGACCAGAGCACACGTCTCGAGAGTGCTGTTCGACGGGAACCGGGCGACCGGCGTCGAGTTCACCACCAGGCGGGGCGGTGCGCCGCACCGGGTCTACGCGAACGAGGTCATCCTCTGCGGCGGCGCGATCAACACCCCGCAGATCCTCCAGCTCTCCGGCATCGGCGACAGCGCGGAACTGTCCGCGCTCGGCATCGACCCGGTGCACCACCTGCCCGGCGTCGGCGAGAACCTGCAGGACCACCTGGAGGTGTACATCCAGTACGCGTCGACCCAGCCGGTGTCGATGCAGCCGTACCTGAAGTGGCGGCACCGGCCGTGGATCGGCGCGCAGTGGCTGTTCCTGCGCAGCGGGCCGGCGGCCACCAACCACTTCGAGGCGGGCGGCTTCGTCCGCAGCAACGACGAGGTCGCGTACCCGAACCTGATGTTCCACTTCCTGCCGATCGCGGTCCGCTACGACGGCTCGTCGCCGGCCGGCGGGCACGGCTACCAGGTGCACGTCGGACCGATGTACTCCGACGCCCGGGGCAGCGTGAAGATCCGGAGCCGGGATCCGCGCGAGCACCCGGCGCTGCGCTTCAACTATCTCTCCACCGATCAGGACCGGCGGGAGTGGGTGGAGGCGGTCCGGGTCGCCCGCAACATCCTCAACCAGGCCGCGCTCGACGAGTTCAACGGCGGCGAGACGTCACCCGGCGAGGCGGTGCAGACCGACGAGGAGATCCTCGACTGGGTGCGCCGTGAGGGCGAGACCGCGCTGCATCCGTCGTGCACGGCCCGGATGGGTGTGGACGACATGTCGGTGGTCGACCCGGGCAGCATGCGGGTGCACGGCGTCGACGGGCTCCGGGTGGTCGACGCGTCGGTGATGCCGTATGTGACGAACGGCAACATCTACGCCCCGGTGATGATGGTCGCCGAGAAGGCCGCCGACCTGATCCTCGGCAACACCCCGCTCGCCCCGGTCGAGGTGCCGTTCTTCCGGCAGGGCACCGGCCGATGACCGGGAAACGGGAGATCCGCTGCCCGGCCGACGGCAGCCTGGTCACCACGGTGACCGACGGATCCCGCGAGGAGACGATCGCGGCGATCGCCACCGCCCGGAAGGCGTTCGACGAGGGCCCGTGGCCACTCACCCCGGCGATCGAGCGGGGCGCGCTGCTGTTCCGGGTGGCCGACCTGATCGACCGGGACGCCGCCGAGCTGGCCCGCGCCGAGGCCCTGGACACCGGCAAGCGCCTGGTCGAGGCCGAGTACGACATGCAGGACGTGGCGAAGGCGTTCCGCTACTACGCGGGGATCGCCGCCACCGACGCCGGCCGGGTCATCGAGACCGGCCGCGCCGATGCGATCAGCCGGATCACCCACGAGCCGATCGGCGTCTGCGGGCTGATCACCCCGTGGAACTATCCGCTGCTCCAGACGTCGTGGAAGGTCGCCCCGGCGCTGGCCGCGGGCAACACGTTCGTCCTCAAGCCGAGCGAGCTGACCCCGTCGACGGCGATCCTGCTGCTCCGGCTGCTGGCCGAGGCCGGGCTGCCGGACGGGGTGGCGAACCTGGTGCTCGGCACCGGGCCGGAGGCGGGCGCGCCGCTGGCCGAGCACCCGGACGTGGACCTGGTGTCGTTCACCGGCAGCCTGCGGACCGGGCGGATCCTGATGGCCGCGGCCGCCGCCACGGTCAAACGGGTGGCCCTGGAACTGGGCGGCAAGAACCCGAACGTGATCTTCGCCGACGCCGACTTCGACACCTCCGTCGACTTCGCGCTGACCGCGGTGTTCCTGCACTCCGGGCAGGTCTGCTCGGCCGGCGCCCGACTGGTCGTCGAGGAGTCGATCCACGACCGGTTCGTCGACGCGGTGGTCGAGCGGGCGCAGCGGATCCGGCTGGGCGGCCCGTTCGACGCAGACGCCGAGACGGGCCCGCTGATCTCGGCGCAGCACCTGGCCAAGGTCGAGGAGTACGTGGCCGCCGGTCTCGCCGAGGGCGCGGTGCTGCGCTGCGGCGGACGGCGGCCGGACGACCCGGCGCTGTCCGGCGGCTTCTACTACCTGCCGACGGTGCTGGACGGGTGCCGGTCCGGGATGACGGTGGTCCGCGACGAGTCGTTCGGGCCGGTGCTGACCGTGGAGACGTTCACCGGCGAGGACGAGGCGGTCCGGATCGCCAACGACACCGATTACGGCCTGGCCGGGGCGGTGTGGACGAACGACGCCGGGAAGGCGCAACGGGTCGCGCAGCGGCTGCGGCACGGCACCGTCTGGATCAACGACTACCACCCGTACGTGCCGCAGGCCGAGTGGGGCGGCTTCAAGCAGTCCGGCATCGGCCGTGAGCTGGGCCCGTCCGGGCTCGACGAGTACCGCGAGACCAAGCACGTCTGGCAGAACATCGACCCCCGCCCGCAGCACTGGTTCCGCGTCTAGACATTTGGAGTTTCGATGACCACCGAGAGCGTCATCTCGGTCCGGGACCTGTGGAAGGTGTTCGGGCACAAGGCGGAGCAGGTGCCGCGCTCCGAGGAGCTGAAGGCGCTGTCCCGGCGCGAGCTGATCGAGCGGACCGGCTGCACGGCCGCGGTCCGGGAGGTGACGTTCGACGTCGCGCCGGGCGAGGTCTTCGTGGTGATGGGCCTGTCCGGGTCGGGCAAGTCCACCCTGGTCCGCTGCCTCACCCGGCTGGTCGAGCCGACCGCCGGGCAGGTGGTCTTCGAGGGCGAGGACATCCTCGGCGCCGGCAAGCGGCGGCTGCGGGACCTGCGCCGGCACAAGTTCTCGATGGTGTTCCAGAATTTCGGGCTGCTGCCGTACCGGCAGGTCATCGACAACGTGGCCTACGGCCTGGAGATCCGCGGCGCGACGAAGACACAGCGGCTGCGCCGGGCCCGCGAGGTGATCGAACTGGTCGGCCTGGAGGGCTACGAGCACAGCTTCCCCGACCAGCTGTCCGGCGGCATGCAGCAGCGCGTCGGCCTGGCCCGCGCCCTGGCCGTCGACCCGGACGTCCTCTACTTCGACGAGCCGTTCTCGGCGCTCGACCCGCTGATCCGCCGCGACATGCAGAACGAGGTCATCCGCCTGCACCGCGAGGTCGGCAAGACGATGGTCTTCATCACCCACGACCTGTCCGAGGCGCTGCGCCTCGGCGACCGGATCCTGATCATGCGGGACGGCCGGCAGGTGCAGTGCGGCACCGGTGACGAGCTGGTCGGCGCGCCGGCCGACGACTACGTGCGCGACTTCGTCCGGGACGTGCCGCGCGCCTCGGTGCTGACGCTGCGCTGGGTGATGCGCCAGCCCCGCCCGGACGACGTGCTGGACGGCCCGGAGCTGGGACCGGACCTGATCGTGCGGGAGGCGGTCCGGACCGTGCTGGCCGCCGACCGGCCGGTCAAGGTGGTCAAGGACGGCACCCTGCTCGGGGTGGTCACCGCCGAGGAGATCCTCACCGTCGTGACCGACGTGGAAGCCGCCGCCTGATGGCCACCACGACGGCTCCCCTCCAGCGGACCTGGCGGCGACCCGGTAAACCGGTCCTGGTGGCCGGGGTCCTGCTGGCCTGGGTGCTGATCTGGCTGCCGGCCCGGGGCCTGCACACGCTCGGCCTCTCCCCCGCCGACCTGACCCCGCTGCACCACTGGCTCAACGACGTCAACGACACGGTCGGCGCGAACCGGAACAGCAGCCCGCTGTTCCTCTACTTCTTCAACGAGATCCGGGCCGCGGTCGACAGCCTGGTCACGTTCCTCCAGGACCTGATCGCCCAGCCGTCGTACGGGCGGCCGGTGCCGGTGCTCGGCTGGCTCGGTGTGGTGGCCGTCGTCGCGTACGTCTCCTGGATCTTCGCCGGTTGGAAGCCGGCCCTGCTCGCCGCCGCCGGTTTCGTCTTCTTCGGGTTGCAGGGCCTGTGGGAGGAGAGCATGGACACCCTCGCCCTCACCCTGGGCGCGGTGGTGATCTCGCTGCTGATCGGCATCCCGCTGGGCATCTGGGCCGGGCTGTCGGACCGCTTCCACCGGCTGGTCACGCCGGTGCTCGACTTCATGCAGACCATGCCGACCTTCGTCTACCTGGCCCCGCTCACCCTGTTCTTCCTGATCGGCCCGGCCTCGGCGACGATCGCCACGCTGATCTACGCGATGCCGCCGGCGATCCGGCTCACCGCGCACGGCATCCGCTCGGTGCCGCGCTCGGCGGTCGAGGCGACCGAGTCGCTCGGCGCCACCGGACGGCAGAAACTCACCGGGGTCCTGCTGCCGCTGTCCAAACGGACCATCGTGCTGGGCGTCAACCAGACCATCATGGCGGCGCTGTCGATGGTCACCATCGCCGCCCTGATCGACGCGCCGGGTCTCGGCAAGACGGTGATCAAGGCGTTGCAGACGCTCGACGTGGGCACCGCGTTCAACGCCGGCCTGGCGATCGTCGTGATGGCCGTGGTGCTGGACCGGGTCACCACGGCGGCCGGCAACCGGGCCCGGCAGACCGGCCCGGCGAGCCGGTTCCGCAAGCCGCTGCTGGCCGTGTTCGGCATCGCCGCGGCGGTCTGCGCGTACCTGTCGCACACCTACTTCTGGGCCGCCGAGTTCCCCGACGACGTCAGCATCGGCAGCGACCTGTCGAAGGGCGCCGACTCGGTGGCGCAGTGGGCGCAGGAGGACCTGTCGACGGCCACCGGGGCGCTCAAGGACGCGGTCACCTACGCCCTGCTGAACCCGCTCGAGTCGCTGCTCGTCGAGTCGCCGTGGTGGCTGGTCGGCGCGGTCGCGGTGCTGCTGGCGGTGCTGATCGGCGGGGTCCGGTCGGCGGTCGTCACGGCCGCGTGCGTGGCGCTGCTGATCGGCACCGGGCTGTGGCAGGACAGCATGACCACGCTGGCCATGACGATCGTCGCGACGGTCATGGTGATGGCGCTCGGGGTGCTGTTCGGGGTGTGGATGGGCCGCAACCGGCTCGCCGACCGGATCATCCGGCCGGTCCTCGACGCCGGGCAGACCATGCCGGCGTTCGTCTACCTGGTGCCGTTCCTGGCGCTCTTCTCGGCCACCCGGTTCACCGCGATCGTGGCCGCGGTGGTGTTCGCCGCCCCGGTCGCCATCAAGATCGTCGCGGACGGGGTGCGGGCCATCCCGGCCGCCACCGCCGAAGCCGCGACCGCCGCCGGGTCCAGCACCTGGCAGATGATCACCAAGGTGCAACTTCCCATGGCCCGGCCGTCGCTCACCCTCGCGGCGAACCAGGGCCTCATCTATGTCCTGTCCATGGTCGTGGTCGGCGGCCTGGTCGGAGCCGGTGCGCTCGGGTACGACGTGGTCGCCGGTTTCTCCCAGGGACAGCTCTACGGCAAGGGCCTCGCGGCCGGCGCCGCCATCGTGGTGCTCGGGATCATGCTCGACCGGATCGCCCGAGCCTCTTCCCCCTCGAAAGGTAGTAACTGAACATGAAGCTATTGCGCCTCACGGCGACCGCGACGCTCACGGCGCTGGCGCTCACCGCATGTAGTGGCGAGAAGATCGGTGATACCCCGGCCGCCGGAGCCTCCTCCGGAGCGGCGGCGTGCGGCACCTTCAACCTGGCGGTCAACCCGTGGGTCGGGTACGAGGCGAACGCCGCCGTCATCGCGTACGTCGCCGAGAAGAACCTGGGCTGCACGGTCACCAAGAAGGACCTCAAGGAGGAGATCGCCTGGCAGGGCTTCGGCACCGGCGAGGTGGACGCGATCGTGGAGAACTGGGGCCACGACGACCTCAAGAAGAAGTACATCGACGAGCAGAAGACCGCCGTCGCGGCGGGCGAGACCGGCAACAAGGGCGTGATCGGCTGGTACGTGGCGCCGTGGATGGCCGCCCAGTACCCGGACATCACCGACTGGAACAACCTGAACAAGTACGCCGCGCAGTTCAAGACCTCGGAGTCCGGTGACAAGGGCCAGCTCCTGGACGGCGACCCGTCGTTCGTCACCAACGACGAGGCCCTGGTCAAGAACCTGAAGCTGAACTACAAGGTGGTGTACGCCGGCAGCGAGGCGGCCCTGATCACCGCGTTCCGCCAGTCGGAGGCGAAGAAGACCCCGCTGATCGGCTACTTCTACGAGCCGCAGTGGTTCCTGTCCGAGCTGAAGCTGGTCAAGATCAACCTGCCGAAGTACGAGACCGGCTGTGACGCGGACGCCGCGAAGGTCGCCTGCGACTACCCGGAGTACATCCTCGACAAGATCGTCAGCAAGAAGTTCGCCGACGCCAACGGGCCCGCGTACAAGCTGGTCAAGGCGTTCACCTGGTCCAACGACGACCAGAACCTGGTCGCCAAGTACATCTCCGAGGACAAGCTGTCCGCCGATGACGCCGCCAAGAAGTGGGTCGAGGCCAACCCGGACAAGGTGAAGGCGTGGCTGGCCCAGTAGGGACCCGCCCTGCCCCGGGCGGCGACCTGCCGGAGCACCCCGACCGGTTGTGGCGCAACCCGGCGCCCAAAGCCTCCTACGACGTCATCGTCGTAGGAGGCGGCGGGCACGGCCTGGCCACCGCCTACTACCTGGCCAAGAATCACGGCATCACCAACGTGGCGGTGCTCGAGCGCGGCTGG
Source organism: Actinoplanes sp. NPDC026670 (assembly GCF_040638175.1). NCBI lineage: Bacteria > Bacillati > Actinomycetota > Actinomycetes > Micromonosporales > Micromonosporaceae > Actinoplanes > Actinoplanes sp. NPDC026670. The sequence goes on along the minus strand of NZ_JBEZXU010000016.1, from coordinate 109,476 downwards.
CTGGCCGGCGGCAACATGGCCCGGAACACCACGATCATCAGGTCCAACTACCTGTGGGACGAGAGCGCCGGCATCTACGAGCACTCCCTGAAGCTGTGGGAGAGCCTGGAGCAGGAGCTCGACTACCCGATCCTGTTCAGCCAGCGGGGTGTGCTCAACCTGGCGCACAGCCTCCAGGACGTCCGCGACAGCGTGCGGCGGGTGCACGCCAACCGGCTCAACGGGGTGGACGCCGAATGGCTCACCCCGGCGCAGGTCAAGGAAGTCTGCCCGATCGTCAACATCTCGCCCGACGTGCGCTATCCGGTGCACGGCGCGACCTACCAGCCGCGCGCGGGCATCGCCAAGCACGACTACGTGGCGTGGGGTTACGCCCGCGCGGCGGACGCGCTCGGGGTCGATCTGATCCAGCACTGCGAGGTGCAGGGACTCCAGATCAGCAACGGGCGGGTCACCGGCGTGCACACCAACCTGGGCACCATCGGGGCCGGGAAGGTGGCGCTGAGCGCGGCCGGGCACACCTCGGTGGTGGCCGCCACCGCCGGGATCGACCTGCCGTTGCAGAGCCACCCGTTGCAGGCGCTCGTCTCCGAGCTGCTGGAGCCGGTGCACCCGACGGTGGTCATGTCGAACGCCGTGCACGTCTACGTCAGCCAGGCGCACAAGGGCGAGCTGGTGATGGGCGCCGGCATCGACACGTGGAACGGGTACGGCCAGCGCGGCGCGTTCCACATCATCGAGCGGCAGATGTCGGCGGCGCTGGAGTTGTTCCCGGTGTTCGCGCGGGCGCACGTGCTGCGTACCTGGGGCGGCATCGTCGACGTCACCCCGGACGCCTCCCCGATCGTCGGTCTCGCGCCGGTGGAGAACCTCTACCTGAACTGCGGGTGGGGCACCGGCGGGTTCAAGGCGACCCCCGGCGTGGGCTGGTGTTACGCGCACACCGTGGCGCACGGCGAGCCCCATCCGCTGAACGCCCCGTTCAGCCTCGAGCGCTTCGTCAGCGGCGCTCTCGTCGACGAGCACGGCGCCGCCGCGGTCGCCCACTGATACACGAGGAATACCCATGATGCTCATCCCCTGCCCCTGGTGCGGGCCCCGCGACGAGTCCGAGTTCCATTACGGCGGACAGGCCGGAGTGGCCTACCCGGCCGACCCGGCCGCCCTGTCCGACGAGGAGTGGGCGAAGTACCTGTTCTTCCGGGACAACCCGAAGGGCCCGTTCCGGGAGCGGTGGAGCCACAGCGCCGGGTGCCGCCGCTGGTTCAACCTGGTCCGCGACACGGTGACGAACGAGGTGCTGTCATGACCCAGCCGTTCCGTCTCGCGCAGGGTGGGCTGATCGACCGGGAGACGCCGTTGAGCTTCCGGTTCGACGGCCGGGAGTACCAGGGTTTCCAGGGCGACACGCTGGCGTCGGCGCTGCTGGCGAACGGGGTGCTGCGGGTCGCCGACAGCCTCCGGCTCGGGCGGCCGCGCGGGATCTTCTCGGCCGGGATCGAGGAGCCCAACGCGATCGTGCAGATCGAGGAGCCGTTCCCGGAGCCGATGCTGACCGCCACCACCGTGGAGCTGTACGGCGGTCTGGTCGCGCGGTCGCTGCGCGGGCACGGGCGGCTCGCCGGCGACCCCGACCCGGCCCGCTACGACTCGACGCACGCGCACTGCGACGTGCTGGTCATCGGCGCCGGCCCGGCCGGTCTCGCGGCCGCCGCCACCGCCGCGGCGTCGGGCGCCCGGGTGATCCTGCTCGACGACCAGCCGCGCCTGGGTGGCAGCCTGCTCGGCACCGGGGAGCTCCTGGACTGGGTGGAAGCGGTGGCCGCCGATCTGGCGAACGCGGCGGAGACCCGGGTGCTGACCCGGACCACGGCGTTCGGCTACTACGACGACAACCACGTGATCGCGGTCCAGCGGCGCACCAACCACCTGGGCGCGCTCGCCCCGCGGCACCTGTCCCGGGAGCGGATCTGGCGGATCCGGGCGAAGCAGGTGGTGCTGGCGACCGGCGCGCACGAGCGGTCGCTGGCGTTCGCCGACAACGACCGGCCCGGTGTGATGCTGGCCGGTTCGGCGCGCACCTACGTGAACCGGTACGGCGTGCTGCCCGGCCGCCGGGCCGTCGTGCTGACCACCAACGACAGCGCGTACGCGGCGGCCCGGGACCTGGCCGCGGCCGGGGTGGAGATCGCGGCGATCGCCGACCTGCGGCCGGAAGTCGGCAACGACGGGGGGCTGCCCGGCTGGGCGGTGGCCCGGGTGCACGGCGAGGAGCGGGTGTCGGCGGTGACGCTGCGGTCGCCGGACGGGGCCGAACGCGACGTGGACGCGGATCTGCTGCTGGTGTCCGGCGGGTGGAACCCGGTGGGCGCGCTCTACAGCCAGGCCGGGGGGCGGCTCGCCTACGACCCGGAGCTGGGGGCGTTCCGTGCGGACGGCGGCTGCCGGCAGTCCCTCCTGCTGGCCGGGGCCGCGGGTGGATCGTACGATATCGGGGTTTGTCTCGCCGAAGGCGCCGAAACGGGTGAGCGCGCCGCGGACGCCGCCGGTTTCGCGGCTCGCGGGATCGCCCGGCCGGAGGTCACGAGCGTTTCGGGGACGCCGCCGCTCGCGGTCTGGGCGCTGCCCGGCGGCGACCCGGCGACGCAGCTGGTGGATCTCCAGCGGGACGTGACGGTCGCCGATCTGGCCCGCGCGACAGGCACCGGGATGCGCTCGGCCGAGCATGTGAAGCGCTACACCACCGCCGGCACCGCGCACGATCAGGGCAAGACCGGTGGCACGCTGACCAGCGGTGTCGTCGCCGAGTTGCTCGGGGTGGAGGTCGGCGCACTGGGCACCACGACGTTCCGGCCGCCGTACGCGCCGGTGAGTTTCGCCGCGCTGGCCGGCCGGGACCGGGGCATGCTGTTCGACCCGGTGCGGGTGACCGCGCTGCACGGCTGGCACGAGTCGAACGGCGCGCTGTTCGAGAACGTCGGCCAGTGGAAGCGGCCCTGGTACTACCCCCGCGACGGCGAGGACATGTTCAGCGCCGTGCTCCGCGAGTGTTACGCGGCCCGGGACGGCGTGGCCATGATGGACGCCTCCACGCTCGGCAAGATCGACGTGCAGGGCCCGGACGCCGGCGAGTTCCTGGACCGGCTCTACACCAACCTGATCAGCTCGCTGAAACCCGGCGCGATCCGCTACGGCGTGATGTGCAAGCCGGACGGGATGGTCTTCGACGACGGCACCGTCATCCGCCTCACCGAGGAGCGGTTCCTGGTCACCACGACCACCGGCAACGCCGCCGCCGTCCTCGACTGGATGGAGGAGTGGCTGCAGACCGAGTGGCCGGAGCTGCGGGTGCGCTGCACGTCGGTGACCGAGCAGTGGGCGACCGTCGCGCTGGTCGGCCCGAAGTCGCGCACGGTGCTCGCCGCCGTCGCGCCCGGCCTGGACGTCAGCAATGCCGGTTTCGGCTTCATGACCTGGCGGGACACCGAGGTCGCCGGCCTGCCCGCCCGGGTCTGCCGGATCAGTTTCTCCGGCGAGCTGGCCTACGAGATCAACGTCAGCTGGTGGGACGCGCTCGCGCTGTGGCAGGCGCTGCTCGCGGCGGGCGCGGCGCACGACATCACGCCCTACGGCACCGAGACCATGCACGTGCTGCGGGCCGAGAAGGGCTACCCGATCATCGGCCAGGACACCGACGGCACGGTCACCCCGCACGACCTGGGGCTGGGCTGGGCGGTGTCGAAGAAGAAGGCCGACTTCATCGGCAAACGATCCTTCAGCCGTACGGACACCGCGCGCGCCGACCGCAAACAGCTCGTCGGCCTGCTCCCGGACGGAGGCGGGCTGCTCCCGGAGGGCGCGCACCTGGTGACCGACCGGGCGGAGCGGGTGCTCGGGCACGTCACCTCCTCGTACCACAGCGCGGCTCTGGGCCGTACGTTCGCTCTCGCCCTGCTCAAGGGCGGCCGTGACCTGATCGGACAGACGGTCTGGGCCACTCTCGACGACGGCCTCGCGCCGGTGACGGTCACCGGTTCGGTGCTCTACGACCCGGAAGGAACCCGCCGTGACGGCTGACCGGAACTTCCGGAAGTCCCCCCTCAGTGATCTCCGTGACCGCCTCGCCACACTGAGCGGCGCGATCACCGTCACCGAGGTCCCGTTCCTGGCCCAGATCAACGTGCGGGCCGCCGCTCTCCCCGCGCCGGCGCCGAGAGATTCGGAGGTGCTCGCCCTCGGGCCGGACGAGTTCCTCGTCGTCGGGCCGCCCGGTTCCGAGGACCGGCTGACCGAGGCGTGCCACGGCCCGGAAGTATCCCTTGTGGACGTCTCGGCGCAACGCACCGCGCTCGATCTGAGCGGTCCGGGCGTCCGGGAGCTTCTGGCGTTCGGCTGCTCGATCGATCTGCATCCGCGCGTCTTCGCGGTCGGCGATTGTGCGCAGACCGTTCTCGCGCACACGCCGGTGGTGTTGCAGCGCCGCGAAACGGGATTCCGGGTTCTGGTGCGCTCGTCGTTCGCGGCGCATCTGGCGGCCTGGATTCTCGACGTGAGCCCGGAGCTCACCGCCGGTCACTGAGAGCGCTCCCATATTACGGGCAGTAATGGGTGCAATGCATAAAGAGGTTGCACCATCGTAAATTTCGGTCTGCGGTGTTGACCATCAACAAGGAAAAGAAGATTCTTGTCCGGCGATCACGGAAGGTCGGATTTCCGACTCCGCGACCGTCATCGCGCGCTGCTTTGGGTCCACATTGCTTAACAAACTTTAACGATTCATTGCCGTGAATCGCATCGCGTGCCGGCCAGGACGGGGCCCCGCCGGCAGTCGACAGAGGAGCTGATCGCTTGTCCGTCCATGTCGAGGGCGCCGAGCTGTCCGAGCCGGCCGGTGGCACCACACCGGCCCCCGGCGCCCACGCAGGTGACAAGCAGGTTCTGAGCCACCGGACCGGCGGCACGATCCGCCGGCGGGTGATCCGTACCCTGGCCCTGCCAGTCGCGACCACCCTGGTGCTGCTCACCATCGTCGCCGTCGGCGAGGTCGCCAACTACCGCGAGGCGTCGGCGACCGCCCGCGCCGTCGACATCAACGTCGCGGTGCAGGAGCTGGTCCAGGACCTGCAGACCGAGCGTGGCCTGACCGCCGGTTACCTCGGCGGCAACGAGGGCTTCCAGGACGAGCTGCTGCCCGCCCGGGACGCCGTCGACCTGAGCCGGGACCAGCTCGAGGTGCTGATCTCCGACGGCGGTGACGTCGAGGACCGGGTGGCCGCCGCCGCCCAGCAACTGGACGGCCTGGCCGGGGTCCGGGCCGGCACCGACACCGGCTCCGGCGTCCGGTCCGCCACCTTCGCCTTCTACACCGCGCGCATCGCCGACCTGAGCAACCTCGACTTCGACCTGGACAGCACCGGCGACGAGGAACTGCGCCGCGGCGCCGCCGCCCTGGAGTCGCTCAGCGCGGCCAAGGAGGCCATCGCCCAGGAGCGCGCCTTCCTCAACGGTGTCTTCTCGGCCGGCGGTTTCAAACAGGGCGAGTTCCTGCAGTTCGTCACCCAGCGGTCCACCAAGGACGCGGCGCTGACCGCGTTCGACAGGTACGCCAACGACACCGAGCGGGCCGCCCGGCAGTACCTGTTCGACACCGGCCCGGCCCGGGAGGCGGCCTACTTCGAGCAGGTCGCCCTGCTCTCCGGCGACGGCCGCTACCTCCAGGTCAACCCGCAGGCGTGGTGGTCCGCGCACACCACGCTGCTGGACGACATGCTCCAGCTCGAACGCCACGTCGGTTCGGTCATCTCGGCCCGCGCCAACACCCTCGAGGACGAGGCGTCGGTCCGGATGGGCGTGCTGCTCGGCGCCGTGCTGATCTGCCTGGCCGGCTCGATCTGGCTGGCCACCGTGGCCTCGCAGTCGGTGGCCCGGCCGCTGACCGTGCTGGCCGGCGAGGCGAACCGGCTGGCCGTCCTCCAGCTGCCGGAGGCCGTCCAGCGTGCGTCGACAGGTGACAGCACCGCGCCACCACTGCCGGTTCTCGTGCCACGCGGCGCGAGTATCGAGGTCCGGCTCGTGGCCGACGCGTTCGACCGGATCCAGGCGACCGCGTACGAGCTGGCCACCGAGCAGGCGGTGCTGCGGCGGACCACCGCCGAGTCGCTGGCCAACCTCGGCCGCCGCAACCAGAACCTGCTGCGCCGCCAGCTCGGCTTCATCACCAAGCTGGAGCGGGAGGAGTCGAACCCGACCGGCCTGGCCAACCTGTTCGAGCTCGACCACCTGGCCACCCGCATGCGGCGGAACGCGGAGAGCCTGCTGATCCTGGTCGGCGCGTCCAGCCCGCGGCAGCTGTCCGAGCCGCTGAACGTCACCGACGTGATCCGGGCCGCGGTCTCCGAGGTCGAGGAGTACCGCCGGGTCACCCTGCGCCGGGTGGACGACAGCCTGGTCACCGGCTCCACGGTCAGCGGCATCGCGCACATGCTGGCCGAGCTGATCGAGAACGGCCTGGCCTTCTCCCCACCGGACGTGGATGTGGAGATCCACGGCCGCCGGATCGGTGACACCTATCTCATCGCGATCAGCGACCAGGGCATCGGCATGTCCGCGCACGACATGGCCCGGGCCAACGAGCGCCTGCGCGGCGAGGGCGACTTCATCACCGCCCCGGCCCGGTTCCTCGGTCACTACGTGGTCGGCCGCCTGGCCATGCAGATGGGCATCGAGGTACAGCTCACGCCGTCGCCGGTGACGGGTGTGACGGCCCGGATCACGCTGCCCGCCGACATCCTGGCCAGCGCCCAGCCGGTCGGCGCCGCGCCGCGGCCCGCGGCCCGCCCGGCGTCCTCGTCGGCACGCCAGATCACCGCGACCATCGAGGCGCCGACCGTGGTCATGCCGGCGCCGCTGCCGACCATGGACACCGCCCCGATCCGCCCGTTGCAGTCGGCGGCGATCGAGTACGTCGTCGTGGACGACGGGCAGGCGGTCACGCCGGCGCCGGCGTCGATCCCGGCGCAACGGGAGCCCCTGGAGAGCCTGGAGACGTTCACGCTCTCCGACGACAGCGCACCACGGACGGCGAACGGCCTGCGCAAGCGCACCCCCCGCGCGCAGCGTGGCGGCCAGCCACGCAAGGCCGAGGCGTCCACGCCGACGATCGAGAAGCCGAACCTGATCAACGACTCGCCGGAGTCGGTGCGTGACCGGCTCAACGCGCTGCGTGGCGGCATCCAGCGTGGCAGTGCCGAAACAGCGGGGTTGTCGTGACTGCTATCCCGAAATGGCCCCTTGGCAGCAACCTGGAAAGAAGAATGATGAGCGTAGACACGTCGGCGGATCGGCACCAATTCAATTGGCTGCTCGGCAACTTCGTGCACCAGACGGACGGCGTGCGCGATGCCGTGGCGGTGTCCTCCGACGGCCTGCTGATCGCGAGCTCGGACGGGCTGAACCGGGCCGAGGCGGACCAGCTGGCCGCCATCGTCTCCAGCCTGGCCAGCCTCGCGCGCAGCGCCTCCCGGCGGTACGACTTCGACGGCCTCAAACTCATCATGATCGAGATGCACCGGGGCTTCCTGCTGGTGTCGGTCATCCGCGGGGGCAGCGTCCTCGGCGTGGTGTCCGGCAGCGAGTGTGATCTGGGCCTGGTCGGCTACGAGATCTCACTGCTCGCCGACCGGTTCGGCGACCTGCTCACCCCGGCCCTGATCGCAGAGTCCCGGCAACACCTACCGCGATGACCAGCCCTTCGTGGGGCTCCGAGCCCGAGATGATCCCGTACGCCGGCTCCCACCGGCCGTCCTCCGGGCTGCACTCCACCGACCCCGACGAGGACCCGGTGATCCGCCCGTTCATGCTCACGAACGGGCGGACCCAGCCGCTCCAGGACGGGCTGCGGATCGAGACGTTGTTGTACGCGGCTCCGGCCGCTCTGTCGGCGCCGTTGCGCTTCGAGTCCCGGCGCATCGTCGAGCTCGCGCAGTCGCCGATGTCGGTCGCGGACCTGTCGGTGGCGCTGCGCGCGCCGCTCGGCGTGGTCCGCGTGATCGTGGCCGACCTGATCACGCAGGGCTATCTGACCGTGCAGGAGTCGGTCGGTGAGCTCTCCACCAGTTTGATCGAAAGGATCAGGGACCGTGTCCGGGCGCTCTAGGGAGCCTTCGGCAGCGCACCCCGTCGCTGTCAAGATCGTTATCAGCGGTGGTTTCGGCGTCGGCAAGACCACGTTCGTGGGCGCCATCTCCGAGATCGAACCGCTGGTCACCGAAGCCGAGATGACCGAGAAGTCGATCGGCATCGACGACACCTCCGCGGTGTCCGGCAAGACCACCACGACCGTCGCCCTCGACTTCGGCCGCATCACCCTCGACGACGCGCTGCTGCTCTACCTGTTCGGCACGCCCGGGCAGGACCGCTTCGCGTTCCTCTGGGACGACCTGGTCGACGGGGCGCTCGGCGCCATCGTCCTGGTCGACACCCGCCGGATCGAGGACTCGTTCCCGGCCATCGACTACTTCGAGGAGCACGAGATCCCGTTCATCATCGGCATCAACCGCTTCAGCGGTGGGCAGCGTTTCCACCTGGAGGAGGTCCGCGACGCCCTCGGCGTCGGCCCCGGCCTGCCACTGGTGGAGTGTGACGCCCGGGATCGCGAGTCGGTGAAGAGCGTGCTCGTCGCGCTCACCGAGCAGGTCCTGCTCAAGCGGGCCGCCCGGGAACGGGCGTCGGCGTGGTGAGCGGGCGGATCCTGCCGAAGGTGCTCGCGATGGTCGGCCTGGCCGCGCTGGCCGGCTGCTCGACCACCGAGGCGGCGATCAGCCCGCCGCCGGGTGTGCCCGTCAACAACCGGTGCGGGACCGTCAACATCGCGGTCAACCCCTGGTCCGGGTACGCCGCGAACGTCGCCGTGGTCAGCTATCTGCTCGAGTCGGAGCTGGGCTGCAAGGTGGCCTCGGCCGAGCTGAGCGAGACCGCCTCCTGGGCCGGTCTCAACGACGGCAGCATCGACGTGATCCTGGAGAACTGGGGCCACGACGACCTCAAGAAGAAGTACATCGACCGGCAGAAGGTCGCGGTCGAACTGGGCCTGACCGGCAACAAAGGCGTGATCGGCTGGTACGTGCCGCCGTGGATGGCCAAGACCTACCCCGACATCACCGACTGGAAGAACCTCAACGAGTACGCCGAGCTGTTCAAGACGGCGAGATCCGGGGAGAAGGGCCAGTTCCTCGCCGGTGACCCGTCGTTCGTCACCAACGACGCGGCGCTCATCGAGAACCTCAAGCTCAACTACACGCTGGTGTACGCGGGCAGCGAGGACAAACTGATCGCGGCGTTCAAGAAGGCACAGGCCGACAAGACACCGCTGATCGGGTACTTCTACGAGCCGCAGTGGCTGCTGTCGGACGTGAAGCTGGTGCACATCCCGCTGCCGAACTACACGCCCGGCTGCGACGCCGACGCGGAGAAGGTGGCCTGCGACTACCAGCCGTACGACCTCGACAAGATCGGCCGCAAGGCGTGGGTCGACTCCGGCAACCCGGCGGCGACCTTCATCAAGAACTGGCAGTGGACCAACGCCGACCAGAACCAGGTGGCGAAGGACATGACCCAGAACGGTCTGTCCGCCGAGGACGCCGCGAAGAAGTGGGCCGACTCGCACCGCACCGTCTGGGAGAAGTGGCTGCCCTGAGTCAGACCGTCCGGCCCTGCTTCGGCAGCGGGGCCGGGCGGCCCAGCAGGTAGCCCTGGCCGAGGCGGATGCCCAGTTCGAGGAGCTTCGCCCGCTCGGCCTCGGTCTCGATGCCCTCGGCGACCAGCATGGCGCCGATGTCCGAGGCGAAGCCGGCCAGGCAGCGGGCCAGCGCCATCCGTACCGGGTCCATGTCGATGCCGCTGGTCAGCGTGATGTCCAGCTTGATGATGTCCGGGCGCAGCTGGAGGATGTGGCTGAGGCTGGCGAAACCAGCGCCGGCGTCGTCGACCGCGATCCGGATGCCGTAGGCGCGCAGCTGCTCGGTGACGGCGACCAGCCCCGGGTAGTCGAAGACCTGGGTGTGCTCGGTCAGCTCGACCGCGATCCGGCGGTGCGCGTGGGCCAGCAGGATCTCCTGCACCCGCGGGTCGAGGATCGCCTCCACCGACAGGTTCGTGCTCAGGTAGGCGCCGGCCGGCACCTCGTCCAGGGCGGCCAGAGCGCGCCGCATGGCGAGCAGTTCCAGCTCCACCCCGAGGCCGGCCTCGTTGGCGGCGGCGAACGCGATATCCGGGTTCAGGCACGTGTCCTTGTGGAACCGCGCGAGGGCCTCGTAGGCGATGACAGCGCCGTCGGAGAGGCGCAGGACAGGCTGGAACATCGGCTCGATCGCCTCGGTGCGCAGCACCCCGTGCAGGATGTCGATCGTGGCCTGGCTCGTAGCCGCCGTCTGCGAAGTCATGCCCATATGTTGCGGAGCGTTTCTCAAGCCGGGTTCAACCCGGGCTCTGGATTAGCCGGGGGACACCCTTGTCTCAAGCCTGAATCGGGCCAGAACTGAGCTTGAGGTTGCGCCTCGAACGTTTTGGCCATGAACGCAACCGCCACCATCCAGCGCACCGTCACCGCCGCCGCCGTCGCCACCCTGGCGCCGGCCGTCAACCCCAACCTGTGGGCCCCGGCCACCGCGGGCATCGAGCTGACCGTGGTCGTCCCCTTCTACAACTGCGGCCCGGTGGTGGCCCGCACGATCCGCGACATCGCCGCCACGCTCTCCGCCGCCGGCGTCGGGCACGAGATCATCGCGGTCAACGACGGCAGCACCGACGGCTCGCAGCACCACGTGTACGGCATCCCCGGCGTCCGGCTGATCGACAACCGCACCAACTCGGGCAAGGGCAACGCGCTGCACCAGGGTTTCGCCGCCGCGCGGGGCGCCTGGATCGGGTTCATCGACGCGGACGGCGACATCGCCCCGCACCACCTGGCCACCTACCTGATGCTGGCCCGCGGCGGCGACCACGCGGCGGTCTACGCCGACAAGCGGCACTCCGGCTCGGTCAGCGGCGCCACCAAGCTCCGCAAGCTCATCTCGATCGTCTACTCGACCCTGGTCGCCCTGCTCTTCCTGCTCAAGGTCAAGGACACCCAGACCGGCTGCAAGATCATCCGCCGGGACGCGCTGGCCCAGCTGCTGCCGCACCTGCGTGAGCAGCGGTTCGCCTTCGACCTGGAGTTCTTCGTCGCCGCCAAGGCCGCCGGCATCGGCAACATGCACTCCGCCCCGGTCGCACTGAACACCGGCGCCAACGGCAGCACGGTCACCACCAACACGATCGTCCGCACGCTGCGCGACACCGTCACGATCCACCGCCGGCACCTGGCCGGTCACTACCGTCAGGCCGCCGTCTGAGCCACTCCCGCCGGTGCTCCAGCACCCCGGCGACGAGCAACGCCGCCAGCGACGACAGCGACACCGCAAGACCCAGACGTAGCCACTTCCACGGCGCGTACCGCACCGTGAAGGCCCCGGTACCGGCTCGGACCGCCACCGTCCCCGCGACGGTCGGGCGGGTGACCTGATCACCCGCGGTCCAGTTCGCCGACCATTCCTCGGGCACCACCACCCAGCCGGCCGCACCCTCGGCGACCTGCCATTGCGTCGAACCGGCGCGGCGGACACCCCCCGAAGCGGTGGACGGAACCACCCCGTCGCCGGCCCCGGAGAGCACCGTCTCCGTTCCCAGGCGCCGCTTCGCGGCCCAGCCCAGCGCGTCGGGCAGATCCCCGTTCCGAGCGCTCACCACCCGGCCCGTGCCCTCCGCCGACACCCGGTAGAGGTCGAGTTCCCGGGTTCTCAGCACCGGCGCCAGATCCAGTTGCCGGTCCAGCCAGGCGTACATGTCGCTCTCCCGATCCCGGGCCAGCGCGACGTACCTGACCCCGAGCGGCGCGATCAGCTGCCCGAACTGGCCACCACCACCCCTCGCGATCAGCTCGTCGAGGTACGCCATCCGCCGCGACGCCGAGTTGGTCCGCACCTGGCCCAGTTCCGCGGCGTCACTGCTGAGCACCGGCCGCCGGAAGAACGCCCCGGCCGGCGTGGCCACACTGCGGGCCGCGGTGAACGCGAACGGCTGGTACTGGTGCCAGGGCAGGAACAGCACCGACTCGTCACCGGCCCCCATGATCCGATCGGCGGTGTACCAGGCCTGCGGGTAGTGGCTCACCCGTACCGTGCCGCCGAGACCCCACACCAGGGCGGCGCCCAGCGTCGCGTACATCCCGATCAGCGCCGGCGCGGCGGTGATCGCCACCGCCTGCCGCAGGCCGGAGGTGCTCGACCGCAGCCGGGTCATCACCACCTCCACCGTGGCGCCGACGCCGACGGCGTACCCCAGCATCCCGAGCGCCGCCCATTTCTGCTGCTCACGCATGGCTTCGAAGAGAGGGAGGACGTCGAAGGCGATCCGGTAGACAGCGCCGAGCGGGCCGTCGACACCCGCGCCGAGGGTCAGCCCGGCCACCGTGACGACGGTCAGCGGCACCCCGATCACCGGCTCGCGGCGGCACAGCAGGGCCAGGCCGGCCAGCGCGGACACCACCAGGACGGTGGCCGGCACGACGCTCAGGGCGGCCTGCGGGCTGCTGTCGGCGGCGCCGCGCCAGAAACCGCGCAAGGTGAAGACGGTCGCCGCCAGACCGGACGGGCCGGGATAGGTCCGGTACACGTCCAGGTCCTGGTCACCGACCCGGACGGTGAGGATCGCGTTGGCCACCACCACGGCGGCGTACGCGTAGACGCACCCCGCCGACACGATCACCACCAGGGTACGGACCAGGTCCGGCCACCGTGGCCGGGGCAGCATCGCGATCGCCACCAGCAGCGTCGCGCCGAGCCAGGCCGCGTGCGCGCCGACCGAGATGGCCAGCGCGTACCAGCCGGCCGGACGGGCGGCGAACCAGCGGCCCCGGCGCCGGGCGTGCACGGCCGACGCCGCCATCGGGCCGAGCAGTGCCACCGCCAGCAGGAACGGCACGTGCCCGGCCTGGATCCGCTCCACCACGAACGGGTTGAGGCAGGCGAACAGCGCCGCCGGGTGCCGGCGCCAGCGGCTGCCACCGGCCAGCGCGGAGACGCCGCCCGCGACGATCGGGAAGTACGCCAGGATCATCAGCCAGCTCGTCGCCCCGGCCCCGAAGACGGTGCGGATCCCATGTGTGGCCAGCCGGTACGGCAGCGCGTCGAGCGCCGCCGGGTCAAGCCCGTACAGACCGGGGCTGAGCGCCTGGTGCGGCCCGGACACCCAGTCCAGCAGCAGCAGATAACCGGACCGGGTCCACGGCGCGACCACCAGGACTCCGGCGATCAGACCGAGGAGCACGGACTCCGCCGTCAGCCCGCTGAACCGGGCCACGACCCGCTGCCGCCGATGCCGGCCGGACCGGTTTCGGCGGTCTTCGGTCACTTAATCCACTATCGCCGCTGGTCATGGCCTCGGTGGCGATATCCGCGAACGTTTCTCAACCCGGGTACCGGACGACCGATCTTCCCGGTCATGCGGATCCTGATCCTGAACTGGCGCGACCTGAGCCACCCGGCGGCCGGCGGGGCCGAGGTCTACACCGAGCAGGTGCTGCGCCGGTGGGCGTCGGCCGGGCACCAGGTCACCCTGTTCGCCGCGGCGGTGCACGGGCGGCCGGCGCACGAGATCCGCGACGGCTACCGGATCGTCCGGGCCGGCAGCCGGTTCACCGTCTACCGGGAGGCCCGCCGGTGGTGGCAGCGCCACGGGCGCGGCAACTTCGACGTGGTGATCGACGAGACCAACACGGTGCCGTTCCACGCGCACGAGTGGGTCGACGACGGCACCCGGACGGTCGCCCTGGTCCACCAGACCTGCGAGGAGATCTGGCACATCAACGCCCCGCCGGTGCTCGCGCACCTGGGCCGGCACCGCCTGGAGCCGAACTGGCTGCGGCGTCTGGGCGGCAGCCCGATCCTGGCGGTGTCCGAGTCGACCCGCGAGGCGCTGGCCCGGTTCGGCGCAGACGACGTGACGGTGGTGCCGGAGGGTTACGAGCCGCCGGACCCGCTGCCCCGGCCGGCCAAGGACGAGCAGCCCACGGCCGTCTTCTGCGGGCGGATGGTCGGCTACAAGCGGCCCGGCGACGTGATCCGGGCGGTCGGCCTGGCCCGCGAGCAGGTACCGGGGCTGCGGCTGCGGATGATCGGCGGGGGCCCGCTGCTGGACCGGCTGGCGGCCGCCGCGCCCGAGCACGTCACGTTCCACGGGCGGGTCTCCGAGGAGGAGAAACACCACCTGATGGCCCGCTCGCACGTGCACCTGGCGGCCAGCGTCCGGGAGGGCTGGGGCCTGGTCGTCACCGAGGCCGCCGCGCTCGGCACCCCGACCATCGCGTACGACGTGCCGGGGCTGCGCGACTCGACCACCGCGGCCGGCGGGGTGGTGGTGGCGACCCGGCCGGAGGCGATGGCCGCCCGGCTGGCCGAGCTGCTGCCCGGCTGGCTGCGGGACGCGCCGGCGCCCCTGCCGTACGGCGGCGCGCACTCCTGGGACACCGTCGCCGGCACCCTGCTGGCCGAGGTCCAGCGGCACTCCCGGGTGCCCCGCGGCCCGATGCGGGTGGCCGCCTGACGGTTCACCTCTCACAGGCAGTTCGCCGAGCCCTCGTCCACGAGGGTCTCGGACGCCTCCAATGGACGGAACCCCCACTGGTAGGACGCCGGCCGCAGGGTCAGCGAGAGCACCCCGTGGTGGTCGTAGTCGACGTACTCGCCCTTCACCGCGCCGGCCACCGGCGGCAGCTCGGGACGGTAGTGCGCCTGTCCCCCGGTGCCGACGACGAACTGCCGGACCCCCTGGTCGTCGCGCTGCCCGTCCGGGTTCATCGGCGCGAACCGCTCGTAGTGCGCGTCGTGGCCGGACAGCACCAGCTCCACCTGGTTGTCGTAGAGGGTCCGGAACAGGTCGGCGGTCCGGTCGTCGGAGCCGGCCAGGCCACTGGACCAGCGTGGATGGTGCCACGCGGCGATCACGCAGCGGTCCCCGGCGGCGGCCAGGTCGGCGGCCAGCCAGCTCTGCTGCGGTGAGCCACGGGCGCAGCCGCCGGACACCGCGGAGCAGTTCGAGTTGAGCACCACCAGGTGCCACTGCCCGATCTCCTCGGACCAGAAGCCGCGCGGGTCGCGTACCCGGTCACCGAAGTAGGTCTTGAACGACGACGCGTCCTGCACCTTGTACTCCTGGTTGCCGAAGACCGGCACCGTGCGGTTGCGCAGGCGGCCGTAGGACGGGCCGTAGACGGTCCGGAACGCCTCACGGGTCGGCACCTCGTACTGCACGTCGCCGAGCGCCAGCAGGTAGTCCGGGTCCACCGCGACGGCGAGATCCGACACCGACTTCTGGCGGCACCTGTCGCCGGGCGGCTCGCCGGCCGGCTTGAGGTCCGGGTCGGCCGGGTCGCAAGCCATGTCCCCGACGGCGACCACGGTGACCACCGACGGGGCGATGATGAACCGCCGCCCGGCCGGCCACATCAGCACCGCGACCAGCGCGACGACGAGCGCGGCCGAGGTCCAGAGGATCAGGTGGCGGCGGGCCCAGCGCATCCGCCGCCGGGACCGGCCGCCGAGCAGCCGCCGGACGATCCCGATCATCGGCGCCACCCTCGCCAGTCGAAGCGCCGGGGGAAGCGCCAGGGGAACCGCCACCTGTTGCGCCAGGGGGACCGGCGGCGGTGCCGGACGGTCCAGGCGCCCGGGCGGCCGGGTGGCAGGCGGACCGCGTACATGAACCCGATCGACAACGCGACCGTGACCGGCAGCAGGTAGAAGACGTACCGGGACAGGGTGGCCGGGGTGTACCGGACGGTGAAGTCGCCGCCGGCCGGCAGCGTCCAGCCGCTCATCCAGCCTTGCAGGGTCACCTTCTCCGCCCCGGGGACACCGGTCAGCTGCCAGCCGGGGGCCGCGCTCTCGGCCAGGGCCAGCACGGTGGGGCCGTCACCGGTGACCGTGCCGGAGAACCGGGCCGGGTTCTCCCGCTGCCAGTCCACCACCGACTCCGGCCCGGGCTCGTCCTGCCGGATCAGGACCACCGCCGAAGTGGACGCGACCGGGCGGATCCGTACCCCCCGGTACTCCACCTGCGACTGCTGGCGGCCCTCCAGGTCACGCAGGCCGTACAGGTAGAGACGGGCCTCGACGGTGTTCGGGTCGGGCGGGATGAGCGCCTCGTACGGCGTCCACCCCTGGTAGAGCGCGACCGTCGGCAGTTTCCGGCACAGGTCCGGCCCGCGCAGGAACAGGCAGAACTTCGGGTTGCGCAGGGCCACGCTGCGCGCCTGCATGGACAGCTCGTACAGCGCCGATCCGCCGAAGTCGTCGGCGGTCGCGCCGATGCAGGCCAGGTGGCTGACCGCCTTGAGCGTGTAGGTCGTCTCGCCGTCCCCGCCGACCGCCTCCTCGGCGGCCAGCCCGGCCTGCTCGGCGGTCTGGTCGTCGTAGCGGTAGCAGTCCTCCAGCGGCTCGAAGCCGGACAGGATCGAGCCGGACAGCCCGCCGTCGACGCGCAGCTCGTGCTCCCCGGCGGTCAGCTCGACAGTGGTCTCCGGCACGGCCGCCGGCCACACCTCGTGGCTGCCCACCTCCTCCAGCGCCTGCACCTGCACGCCCCGGTACTCGACCACGGTCGGCGAGGCGAGCCGCCGGCCCACGTCGGCGTGCAGGATGATCTGCAACAGGCCGCCGGCGTCCATCGTCACCACGCCCTCGTAGGACGTCCAGTCCTTGCTGAGCGCGGGCCGCGACGACAGCTCGCACCCGGCGGCGCCGGACTGCCACAGGCAGATCTGCGGGCGCGGCCCGGAGACGTGCCGGTACTGGAGCCGGACCCGGTAGATCTGGCCGGGCGGGGCGTCGCTGACGATGACCCGGGTGCAGCCCGCGTGGTCGGCGGCGCTGAGCCGGACCGCCTTGCCGTGTTTCGTGTCGGTCGTCTCGGCCGACAGGCCCAGCTCCTTGAAGGGCCGGGGCTCGTAGTTGTTGCAGTCGAAGACCGGGCTGAACCCGCTCACCTTGGCCGGGGTGGGGTCGGCCGCCAGCAGGGTCAGCTCGGTGGCCGCGCCGACCGGCACCGGCGCCGGCTTCTTCACGTCGAGCGAGACCACCCGGCGGTTGCCCGCCGGTTTGATCGCCAGCACCCGGCGGCCGTCCGGCAGCGGCACCCGGACGGCCGGGCGGCGCGACACCGTACGGCCGTCGATCTTCACCACCGTCCGGTCCTCCAGCAGCAGCTCGTCGCCGTCGACGCGCGGGATCAGGGCGGGCGCGGCCCGGGCCCGCTGGGCCACCGTGTACCGGCCGGCCGCCACCTGCACCGTCGTCGACGGTGCGCCCTCGTCGACCGCCGGGACCGGCCAGTGCACCACGTCCGGGGTGACCGCGGCGGTGTCGTCGACCTGCGGGCTGTTGGCCACCGCGCTGGTGTCCGGGCGGGCCTTGATCGCGGTGGTCTCGCCGACCGTGCCGAGCACCGCGGCGCCGGCGTCCGGCCGGGCCGGGGCGTCCAGCACCCGGTCGTAGGTGCGCACGGTCGGGCTGGAGCCGTCACCGAGCCGCCACACCTGGAGCAGGCCGTCGACCTCCAGGGTGGCGCCGGGCACCCGGGCCATCGCGGCGGCCAGCACCCGGTCGTCGGCGAAGTACCGGTTGGGCAGGCCGCGGACCAGGTCGTGCCGGACGATCACCCGGCTCGCGCCGATCGACTGGAGCAGCCGCGGCACCGGCTCCAGGTCGCCGGCCAGCAGGGCGCTCTCGATCAGCCGCAGGCCGGCCGCGAAACCCGGCACGTCACCGAAGTAGCCGTCCGGCTTGGGCTGCACCACGGGATGCTTGACGAGCAGGTTCGCGATGCTGTCGGCACCGAAGAAACCCCAGGTCGTGGGCATCTGGTAGTAGTCGTCCAGGGGGAGCACGAACACCTTGCCGGGGCGCGGGTCGGCGTCGATGTGCTCGGCCACGTCCCACCACTCCTGGGCCACCCGGACGTGCATCGAGGGCTGGGTCGGGCGCTCGTCGGGCATCACCCCGCCGGTGTAGAGCGGGTACGGGTAGGCCAGCGCCAGCACCACCGGCACGGCCGCGGCGACCAGGCCGTACCCCCGCCGGGGTCGGGGTAACAGGCGCAGCCGCAGCAGCAGGCCCTCGACCGTGACGGCGAGCATCACCCCGAAGAACGAGATGAGCAGCTGACCGAGTTTGCTCATCGGCTCCCGGAACAGCCAGAAGCCCGGGGCGTGCAGGTACAGGAACATGTTGATCTTGGCGAGGGGCGGGCGCAGCCCCTTGGCCAGGAACACGAACACCAGGATCGCCACCAGCAGGCCCAGCGTGACCCGCCGCAGCCGCCGGGACGCCACCAGCGGCGCGATGAAGACCAGCGCCGGCAGCAGGTAGCGGATCCAGATCCACCACGGCCGGTCCAGGTCGGTGGCGAACGGCAGGTACTGGGGCAGGAACCAGGCCCAGTTGGCCACCATGGTCAGGATGTTCGGCGGGATGTTGTTCACCTGCGACCAGGACCAGTTGGTCGGGTCGGTGAAGGTGGCGTTCGCGGTCGCCCCGCCACCGCCGGTGAAACTCTGCGCCAGCGGGAGCAGCCACCACGCGTTCAGGCAGAGCGCCCAGGGCATGGCCGCGACGAACCACTTGAGCAGCCGCCACGCCGCGCCACGCCCGATCAGCAGGGCGGCCATCAGCGGGGTGCCGGCCACCGCCCAGGCGTACGCGACCACCAGCATCGGCGGGTTGAAACTCAGGAACGACGTGGGCATCAGCGCGAACCCGGCGATCGGCGCGGGCACCCGGCGGCCCAGCGCGACCCGCATCGCCACCCCCGTGATCAGCGCGACCGAACCCACCGAAATGACGTTCAGCGGGTTCGGCAGCCGGGTCAGGAAGAACCCGTTGAGCATCCCGAACGCGCCGGCCACCACGATCCCGGTCTGACTGCGGACGAACGCGCCGGCCAGATACGCCACCCCGAACCCGACCAGCCCGTAGATGCACGTGTAGTACAGCCACTGGGCGGAGTACTCGGTCAGCCCGGCCAGCCGGCACAGCCGGATCAGCACGAACTCGAAGCCCCGCGCCATCGTGTAGGCGGCCGAGCCCGCCCCGGTGATCTGGTGGTTCCACGACCAGGCCATCTCCGGTTCCCAGCCGCGCCTGATGAACGCGCCCATGTCGCCGCCGGCGATGAACGTCCCGGTCCGGAACCAGCGGCTGACGATCAGCACGTCCAGACCCAGCACGATCAGATACGGGCGGGCGGCCACCAGCGCGGCGCGGCGCGGCAGATCGGCCAGCGGGCGGCTGCCGCCGCGGAGCGCGAGCAGTCCGAGAGGCACGGCCGCCGCGGCGAGCGCGAGACCAATCAGCACCATCCAGAAGACCACGGTGGTACGGCCGAACGCGTGCGCCGGTCCACTCGACGCGAACAGGACGACCGCCGTGAGCAGCGCCGGCCGCCACAGCCGGACGGCCTGGGCACGCAGGTCACGACGACGGCGCCGATGCCGGGCGGCCTCCCGGCGCACCGGGCGGTCAGGATCCGGCACGGGCGTCACCCGGTCCGGCGCCACCGGCCGGGCAAGATCGAGCGCCACGGCGAACCTCCGGACATCTGCCCTCGAACTACCCTTCGGCGCGTTCCCGGCATCGCTGAGCGGGCGCCCGTCTCAAGCCCGCCGGAACAAGCTCAAGGGCAGGTCAGGACGCAGGCAAGGTTGCCTCGCAGGCGTTCCCCCGACGGTCCGGGTCGAGCAAGCTCCTATCCATGACGAACACCAGCGCCGCCGCTCGCCGTACCGTCACCGCCCTGATGATCTTCCTGGCGGTGTGCGGCATGGCGCTGGTCCTCGACGCGAAGCCGGCCGGCGCCGCGGCGAGCAGCGACCGGCTGGTGCTGAACTGGGCCGAGGACGGCAACCGCCTGGTCGTCAGCGGGGTCGGCTACCGGGCCCGCGACCTGGTCGAGGTCCGGCTCGGCAGCAACCCGATCCAGCAGACCCGCGGCGACGACAACGGCCGGATCGAGGTCAGCGTCCCGCAGACGCTGCTGACCGCCGGGATGTCCGGCGCCAGCATCGTCCTGGCCGGCCGCTCGGTCTCCGGCACCTCGCGCATCCTGATCTCGGCGATCCCGCCCCGGGCGGCCGCGCGTGGCCCGGTCGACCTGCTCCCCTGGGGCCTCGGCGCCCTCGCCCTCGCCGCCCTGCCGCTGGGCCTCTGGCTGCGCCGCCGCAGCCGCAACGCCGCCGCCCCGGCCGCCGTCGCCCCGGCCGGCTACCGCAGCCGCCACGCCGCCTGACCCGCGGATCGCGGCGGCGGGGCGACTGAAACCGATCGGCAACCGAAGCTCACCCGCCGCCGCTCCCCGGGCGGCAGAGCATGAATGCCCGGGCTCCCCGGCCCGGGTCGCTCCCACGCGAAAGGTCTGGCATGGGATATGCAGCGCGCACCCTCGTCGAGGCGATCCCCGCACCCGCGGCGATCCTGGACCTCGACGGTCGTGTGCTCGTCGCCAACGGGCGATGGTCCGGGCCCGGCCGCGACGGCGAGCTCTATCCGGCCGAGGGCGGCTTCCTCAGCGCCGCGGCCGGACCGTGCGGCGAGCACCGTGCCGTGCTGGAGGCGGTGTGGCATCTGACGCCGGCCGCCGCGCCCGCGCGGGTGCGGTGCCGGTGCGACGAGACGGCCGAACGTGTCCTCCAGGTCGCCGCGGTGCAGACCGGTGACGGCGAACGCCAGTGCCTGATCACCGAACTCACCGAGGAGCCCGGCCCGGACACCCGCGCCGAGTTCCTGGCCCTGCTCAGCCACGAGGCGCGCACCCCGGTGACCACCGTGGTGGCGGCGGTCGAGCTGCTCCGGGCCCAGTCGCTGGAGCAGGGCGTCCGGGAGATCGTGGACAACGTCTACTTCTCCGCCCGTGCCCTGGAGACGCTCACCGACAACCTGCTCGACCTGGGCAAGCTGGAGACCGGCCGGCTGCGCCTGACCGACGAGCCGGTGACCGTGCGGGCGCTGCTGGAGGGTGTGGTCGAGCCGCTCCAGCGGGAGTCCCGGAGCAAGGGCATCCTGCTGCTCACCGCCCCGGCCCCGGATCTCCCGCCGGTGCTCATGGGTGACGGGCGGCGGCTGCGGCAGGTGCTCGACGCGGTGGTCGGCAACGCGGTCAAGTTCACCACCGAGGGCGAGGTCGTGGTGCTGGCCGAGGCGCCCGGCGACGGCACCTGGCTGATGACCGTGTCGGACACCGGCCCCGGCATCACCGAACCGCAGCGGGCCCGGATCTTCCAGCCGTTCACGCAGGCCGACTCGTCGAGCGCCCGGCGGCACGAGGGCGCCGGGCTCGGTCTGGCGCTGGCGTCCCGGCTGGTCGCCCGGATGGGCGGCACCATCGAGGTGGAGTCGTCGCCCGGCGCCGGCGCGCTGTTCCGGATCCGGCTGCCGCTGCAGGTCTCACCGGCCGACGGCGAGCCCGAGCCCCGGCCGCTGGCCCGCCGGCGGATCGCCGTGGTGGCGCCCACCGCCCGGTCCACCCGGGCGCTGTCCTGGCTGCTGGCCGGGGCCGGCGCCGAACCGGTGGCGGCGGTTTTCGACGAGGTGATCCGGCCGATGGCGGACGTCGACACGGTGGTCTGGTGCGACGACTCGCACGACCCGGAGGCGGCACACCGGGCGGACACCGTCGGCCGCGCGGTCGGCCCGGAGGGCCAGGGCCTGATGATCAGCACCACCGACCCGCGGACCGGGGTGGTCCGCCGGCCCGGGGTGCTGACCGCGCCGCTGATCCTCAGCCGGCTGGTCGCCGCCCTGAACCAGGAGCGCACCGGCGTCCGCGGCGCCCCGGTGACGGTTGCTCCGCTGTCCGGCGGCCGGGTGCTGCTGGCCGAGGACAACGAGGTCAACCGGACCGTCTTCCGCCGCATGATCGAGCTGATGGGCGTCACCTGCGACACGGTCGTGGACGGCGCGGCAGCGGCCCGGGCGGCGCTCGGCGGGCCGGAGTACGACGTGGTGCTGATGGACGTGCAGATGCCGCGCACCGATGGACTGGAGGCGACCCGGCTGATCCGGGCGGCCGGATGCCGTACCCCCATCCTCGCTCTGACCGCGACCGCACCGGCGGACCGGGACCGATGCCTGGCGGCCGGGATGAACGGGCGGCTCAGCAAGCCGATCACGCTGCCCGAGCTGCGGGCCGCGCTGGCGCCCTATCTGCATCCGGCGGCGACCGCGCCGCCCGGTGACGCCGACGGACCGAACCTCTCCCAGATCCAGACCGACGACGACCCGGCGCCGGTGATGGCCCGATGAACTCACCCCAGGAAAGGCCCACGGTGTCCGACAGCGCCGCACCCGTCAACATCGAGATCGCCGGTCTCCGCGCCGAGCTGGAGCTGGAGCGCGGCCGCAACGCGGAGCTCCGGGCCACGATGAGCGGGCTGAACCGGTCGGTGGAGGAGTTGCGGACCTTCGCGCGCGACGTCAGCCACGACCTGAAGGCGCCGCTCGCCGGCATCCTCGGCTACGCGCAGTTGCTGGAGCACCTCGACTTCGGGTTGCCCCGCCCGCCCGCGTTCGACGAGTTCGTCTCCGAGATCAACCGCAGCGCCGACCGGATGCGCCGGCTCATCGACGACGTGCTGGCCTATTCGGCGACCGCCGACAGCCCGCTGCGCCTCGGCCCGATCGACCTGTCCGCGCTGGTCGACGACCTGACCGCGGACGCGGTCGGCCTGGTCCGGCCGACGCCCGCGATCACCCACGACGTCCTGCCCGCGGTCAACGGCGACCACGGCATGGTGCGGCGGCTGCTGGAGAACCTGATCGGCAACGCCATCAAGTACGTGCCGCCCGGCGAGGCGGCCCGGGTGCACGTCTCGGCCCGGGCGATCGACGACATGGTCCGGATCGAGATCACCGACCAGGGGATCGGAATTCAGGACGGGCAGCACGAGGCCATCTTCGAGGAGCTTCACCGGGCGCATCCCGAGGCGTACCCGGGAAATGGTCTCGGCCTGCCCATCTGCCGCCGCATCGTGCAACGGATGGGTGGCGCCATCGGCGCCGATCCCGCGTTCCGTGGCGGCGCCCGCATCTGGTTCACCCTGCCGCCGGCACGGAGGGCCGGCGATCCGCAGCCGACGGTGGCTCCCGAACTCGACCACACCCCGGTCTGAGATTCCACCGCCACTGCATCCCCCCGGAATCCCCCACAGAAGAACGAGGTCCTGATGGACTTGAGGCGACTACTCGTCGCGTTGGGCGCTGGGGCGCTCGGGGTGGTGGCCTCCACGGTCGCCCTCCCGTCGAGCGCCCAGGCCGCCCTCACGGCGCCCAAGACGCTGGCGGTGAACCGAACAGCCGACGACGTGCACAAGTTACGGGTGGTCTGGAAGGCGGTCCCCGACGCCGACCACTACGCGATCGACATCACCGCCGGTGACATCCAGACCGTGCTCGACCTGCCGGCCACGGCCACCGAGTACACGATCGACGCGCCCAACCCGTGTACCGCGTACAAGATCCGGGTCGGCGCGGTCGACTCGACCGGCGCGATCGCGAACACCGGCTACTACTCGCTGCGCGCGCTGACCCCGAGCGCCGTCATGGGTGTGGTCACCGGCCGGGCCGACGACGGCGCCACGGCCACCGCCACCTGGAAGCTCCCGGCCTGGACCGGGTACACCCCGCTGACCGGCTACCGCGCGGTCTTCACCCGGATGATCGACGGTGTGGTGCTGGCCGACCAGACCGGAACCGACATGTCGTTCCGCTATTCGGGCGCCGACCCGGAGCGGGCCTACACGCTGTCGCTGACCACCGTCAACGAGTACGGCGCCTGCGTCACCACCAAGTCGCTGGTGGACCGTTTCCGCCCGGCCGAGCCGACGAACGTGGTCGCGGAACGCCGCGCCGACGCCCCGGGCACGGTCGAGCTGGTGTGGAAGGCGCCGTCCGGTGGCCCCGCGCCCACGTATTACCAGGTCGGTTACGGCAACGACAAGGTGACGAAGCTGGTCAAGGTCGACGCGTCGGCCCGGTCCAGCACTCTCGCCCTGGCCGCCGACAAGCGCTGGGTCGTGGAGCTGAAGGCGTACAACGAGAACGGTGGCAGCAACGCGGTCACCAGCGCCGTCCCGGCCACGATCACCGAGACACCGGCCACCCCGGTCACACCGTCCGTCCCGGCGACCGAGCCCACCGAGGAGCCGGTCGTGGACCGGACTCCCCCGACGATCACCGCTTCGCTGTCCCAGCAGCCTGTCGACGACTGGTTCAGCAACCCGGTGACGATCCAGTTCGCCTGCGACGACGACAGCGGGACGGTCGCCGACTGCACCGCTCCCATCGTCGCCGGCGCCGACGGCGCGGCCCAGCGCTTCACCGGCACCGCCCGGGACGCCGCCGGCAACACCGCCACCACCACGGTGACCGTCAACGTCGACCGGACCGCGCCGGAGATCACCGCCACGGTGCTCGGCGCCCCGAACGAGTCCGGCTGGTACACCTCGCCCCCGACGGTGCACTTCTCCTGCACGGACGCGGGTTCCGGGATCGCCACCTGCCCGGCCGACACCGTGGTCAGCGTCGAAGGGCTCGGCCAGAAGGTCAGCGGCATCGCCCTGGACCGGGCCGGCAACACCACCACCAAGACACTGGTCCTCGACATCGACGGGACCGCCCCGGCGATCAGCAGCTCGGTGAACCAGGCCGCGAACGACGCCGGCTGGTACCGGGAAACCCCCACCGTCCGCTTCAACTGCGCCGACACCGCCTCCGGACTGGCCTCCTGCCCGTCCGACACGACGGTGACCGAAGACGGCGCGGGCCAGGTCGTCGAGGGCGTCTCGACCGACAAGGCCGGCAACAGCGCGAGCCGGTCGGTCACCCTCAATGTGGACCGCACCGCGCCGCAGATCACCGCCGAGTTGTCCAGCGCCGCCAACGGCTCCGGCTGGCACCGCGCCACCACCACGGTCCATTTCGTCTGCACCGACACCGGCTCCGGCATCGACACCTGCCCGGCCGACACCACCATCGACACCGACGGCGTCCAGGTCGTCAACGGCGCCGCCGTCGACAAGGCCGGCAACACCGCCACCACCTCGGTCACCGTCAACCTGGACCGGGCGGAACCGGTCATCACCTCGTCCGTCGACCAGACCGCGAACGACAACGGCTGGTACCGCACCTCCCCCACCGTGCACTTCACCTGCACCGACACCGGCTCCGCGATCGACACCTGCCCGGCCGACACCACCGTCGACACCGACGGCGAGGGCCAGGTCGTGGACGGCGCCGCCGTGGACCGGGCCGGCAACACCGCACGCGCCTCGGTCACCGTCAACGTCGACCGGACCGCCCCGACGATCACCGCGACCCTGACCGGCACGGCCAACCCGGCCGGCTGGCACCGCACCCCGCCCACCGTCAAGTTCACCTGCGCCGACACCGGCTCGGGCATCGACATCTGCCCGGCCGACACCAAGGTCAATGACGACATCGCCGGCCAGATGATCACCGGCACCGCCGTCGACAAGGCCGGCAACACCGCCACCACCTCGGTCACCGTCAACCTGGACCAGACCGCCCCGGCGATCACCTCCTCGGTCGACGCGGCGGCCAACGCGGCCGGCTGGTACCGGACCGCTCCCACCGTCAAGTTCACCTGCGTGGACGCCGGTTCCGGCATCGCCACCTGCCCGGCCGCCAGCACGGTGGGCACCGAGGGTCTGGGCAAGGTGGTGAACGGCACGGCGACCGACAAGGCGGGCAACAGCTCCACCGCCACGGTCACCATGAACGTCGACCGGACCGTGCCCACCATCAGCGCGACCCTGACCGGCACGGCCAACGCCGCCGGCTGGTACCGCGCGGCCCCGTCGGTGAAGTACACCTGCACCGACGCCGGCTCCGGCATCGCCACCTGCCCGGCCACCACCACCGTCAACGCCGACGGAACCCAGGTCGTCACCGGCACCGCCGTCGACAAGGCGGACAACACCGCCGGCGCGTCGGTGACGGTCAAGGTGGACCGCACCGCGCCCATCGTCTCCGTCACCGGGGCGGTCAACGGCGCGGTCTACGGCCCGGACGCCAACCCGGCCGTCGCCTGCGCCACCGCCGACCCGCTGTCCGGCGTGGCCACCGCGGCCGTCCTCAGCCACACCGAGAACAACGGCACGCACACCGTGAAGTGCTCGGGCGCGGTCGACAAGGCCGGCAACGCCACCGCCGCGACGCAGATCACCTACAGCGTCAAGCTGAACGTCGCGTGGCTGGTCGAGCTGACCCGCAAGTACGCGGGCTCGGCTTCGGCGGCCACTCTCCAGCAGCTGGAGAACGACCTCTACGCGGGACGCATCGTGGCCTACATCGCCAAGGTGACCGCGATGACGAACGGCGCCAAGCCGGTTCTCACCCCGATCCAGGCGACGACGCTGACCTTCTGGGCGCTGTCGCTGGTCCTGACCCGCTAGGGCAGGAACCACATCGGTGGGCCGGGGCTCGTGGAGCCCCGGCCCACCGTCGTCATACCGGCCACCAGGACGGGTGAAATGTGGCCATACTGGGTCATGACCCGTCCTCCGACGCTCTCGGTCATCGTGCCGGCCTACAACAGCGCCGCGCTGCTCCGCGAGTTCCTGGCCTCCTTCCAGGCCTCCGACTTCCGTGACTTCGAGATCGTCGTCAACGACGACGTCCGGTCGTCCGACGAGACGCCCGAGGTGGTGGCCGAGCATCGGGCCCGTGGGCTGGCCGTGCGCTATCTCAAGGAGAATCGGTCGATGGCCCAGGGCCGCCGGCGCGGCGCCGCCGAGGCCACCGGCGAGATCCTGCTGCACCTGGACACCGACATGACGGTGACGCCGGGCCTGCTCGGCGAGTGCGCCGAGATGCTGGCCGGCGACTACGACGCCCTGGTCATCCCGGAGGAGTCGTTCGGCACCACGTTCTGGGCGCGGTGCAAATGGCTGGAGAAGAAGTGCTACGACGGCGTCGAGCAGATCGAATCGCTGCGCTGCCTGCGCCGCGACGTCTACGAGAAGCTCGGCGGCCACGACGAACGGATGGTCTTCTCCGAGGACAAGGATCTCGACCTGCGGGTCCGGGCGGCCGGCTGCCGCGTCGGCCGCACCCGCGGCTTCCTCTTCCACAACGAGGGCGGGCTGCGGCTCTCCCGGACCCTCAAGAAGAAGCTGGGTTACGTGGGAACGGCCGACGTCTTCGCGCAGGAGCACCCCGAGGCGTTCCGCTGGCAGATCAACATCCTGCACCGGTTCGCCCTCTACCTGCGCAACATCCGTTACCTGCGCACCCATCCGCTGCTCTACGCCGGCATGTGGTTCATGAAGATCAGTGAGTTCGGGTTCGGGGCGGCCGGGCACGTGCTGCGCCGGGTCCGGCCGGCCGGCCGGATGGTGCCGGCGTGACCCGGGTGGCGCATGTCATCGCCGAGTTCTCCGGGCGGGAGGCGATGGGGCGCACCGTCACCGAGACCGTCCAGCGGGTGCCGGCCGAGCACCACCTGATCACCACGCACGTCGTCGACGGCGGCCGGATCTTCGCGAGCACCCACGAGCTGGGCGGCGCGCTGGAGACGTTCCCGCTGGGCCGGGCGGCCGAGCTCGCCGGTGTCCTGGCCGGGATCCGCCCCGACCTGGTGCACGTGCACGCCGGGGCGCTCGGGCCGCTGCTGGCGCTGCATCCGGCGCTGCGGCCGTACCCGAAACTGCTCACCGTCTACGCCTGGCCCACCCTGCCCGGGCCCCGCGCCTGGCGGCGTGGCACCCCGGCCGAGATGTGGTCGTCGAACGTGCTGCGGCCCCGGGTCGCGGTCACCACCGTGCTGCCGCCGGCGCTGGCCGCCGCCGCGCTGCGCCGCGCCGGGATCACCACCGTCCTCACCCCCGATCCGCGGGTCGAGGAACGGCTCGGCCGCCCCGGCGGGCCACACATCGTGCGGTACGCGTGCGGCGCGCCCGACGACGACCGCCGGGCCCGGTTCGACGGAGCGGCGCCGGTGATCGTCTTCGCCGGCCGGGCCGAGACGGTTCGCGGGCTGGACACGTTGCTCGACGCGTTCCGGACGGTGCGGGAGCGTGTCCCCGGCGTACGGCTGAGGCTGCTTTTGATCCCTCGCCCCGAGCTGCCCGCCATCCTGGCCCGGGCCGGATCGGCCGGCGACGCCATCGACGTGGTCACCGAACCCGTGCCGGACCTGCTCGCCGAGTTCGCGGCGGCGCAGGTCGGGACGTGGCCGTTCAAGTTCGACTACACCACCTCGCCGCCGGCGATGGCGCTGGTCGAGGCGATGGCGGTCGGGCTGCCGGTGGTCGGCACCGACGTCGCGTGCGTCCGTTCCGTGCTGGAGCCGGGGGTGAACGGCCTGTCCGTCCCGCCGGCCGACCCGCCGGCGCTGGCCCGCGCCCTGATCAGCCTGCTCACCGACGAGGCGGCCTGGAACCGCTACGCCGCCGCCGGGCGCGACTCGGCCCGCGACCACATGGGCTGGGAGCAGGCGACCGACCGGGCGGCCGCGGCCTACCGGGCCCTCACCGGCGGATTTGCCCACCGCTTGACATCGGGATGAGCCGCGCTTGAGGTTCGCACAGGATCCTCAAATGCATGACGAACTCGCAGCTCACCGCCCCGGTCCTCCCCACTGTCACGTTCCGCGCGCCGGCTCCGGTGGCCACCGCCGCCGCCCCCTTCCGCCCGCCCGCGAACGTGCCCGCCGCCACCTTCCTGGCGCCGGCGCCGCCCGCCCCCTTTGCTCGTTCTGCCACGGCCGGTCCGGCCGTCGTCCCGGGGCTCGGCCAGACCGGGGTCGACCTCACCCTGGTCCTGCCGGTCGACGGCTCCCCGGCCGCCGTCCGCAACGTCGTCGAGCGGCTGTCCGAGGCCCTCTACGCGCAGTGCATCAGCTTCGAGGTGGTGGGGGTCGCGGACGCCGCCGCCCTGGCCGCCGACGAGGTCAACGGCCTGCCGCTGACCCGGTTCGTGAACACCTCGGTCCGGGCCGGCGCCGCGGTCACCTCCGGCCGCTGGGTCGCCGTCCTCGACGTGGAGAGCGCCGCCGAGATCGACGCGTACGGCTTCGTCGAGCTCCTGCACCAGGCCCGCGAACGCGCCTGATCCCTTGGATCCGCCGTCCCGCAGCCGATGAGAGATCTGCCCGTCGTTCCATCGCCATCGGAGGTGCCGTGACCATGCCACGCGCGCTCGTCGTCGAGGACTCCCCCGAGTTCATGATGATCTGCCGTCATCTGCTGGAGAAGGAGGGCTTCGAGGTGGTGCCCGCCGGTGACGGCCAGGAGGCCGTGACCCAGGCGCAGAAGCAGCGCCCCGAGATCGCCATCCTCGACCTCGGCCTGCCCGACTTCGACGGCATCGAGGTCTGCCGGCAGATCAGGCAGTTCACCGACGCGTACATCATCATGGTGACCGGCCGCACCGACGAGCTGGACAAGGTGGTCGGCCTCTCGGTCGGCGCCGACGACTACGTCACCAAGCCGTTCTCCCCGCGTGAGCTGGCCGCCCGCATCCAGGCGATGCGACGGCGCCCGCGCGCGACCGCCCAGGCCCGGCGCGAGGCCGTCCGCGAATACGGCGAGCTCCGCATCGACCTGGAGGTACGGGAGGTCGCCCGAGCCGGCACGGTGATCGAGCTGACCAAGATCGAATTCGATCTGCTGGACCTGCTCTCATCCGCGCCGCGCCGCACCTTCACCCGTCCCCAGCTGCTCGAACACGTCTGGGGCGACAACTTCTTCGGTGACGACCACATCATCGACGTGCACGTCGGCAACCTGCGCCGCAAGCTGGGCGAGTCGGCGTCCGCCCCGCGCCACATCCGAACCCTGCGAGGCGTCGGCTACCGCTTCGAACCCTGACACCAGCCGTCGCTGAGCACGGCAATCCGGCCGCCATTCGCGCCCTGAACGACGGCCGAGCCCGCCAGCCGTCGCTGAGCACGGCAATCCGGCCGCCTTTCGCGCCCTGAACGACGGCCGAGCCCGCCAGCCGTCGCTGAGCACGGTAAAACGGGCGGGATTCCCGCGGTGAGCGACGGCCGGCGGTCTCAGCGGCGGCGCCTGGGCGCGTGGGCCGCCTCGATCACGGCCGCGACCAGCGTCATCACGTCGTCGGCGGACGCCGGGCTGGACGTGTCGATCAGCATCTCGGCATGGCGCGCCGGCTGCTCGGCGAGCAGGTCATGGAAGCGTTCCTGCTGCTCCCGCTGTTCGGCCCGGCTGCGCTCGGGTTTGCGCCGGTGGATGACGTCGATCGGCGCGTCCGGGAGCACCAGCAGGTCCGGCGCGGGCACCAGCAGTTCGGCCACCCGGGCCGCCGGTGACCCGGGCCACGGCGACTCACGCAGGTCGTAGACCCAGCGGTCGGCGATCACCACCCGGCCCCGGACCAGCGCCGGAAGGACGTCACGCAGGTAACGCCAGCCGTACTCGCCGGCGTAGTACCAGGCCGCGACCCGGCGCAGCTGACTGTGGTCGAGCCCGCCCGGCCGGGGATCGGCGGCCCTGGTGTCCGGCGCGGTGGAGCCCACCCCCAGCAGGCGGCGGGCCAGGGCCACACCCGGCAGGTTGCCGCGGGCCATCCCGAAGTAGGCGGCGGACGTGGCGAAACCCCGGCCCCGCAGGCGATCACCGAGCATGGCGGCGACCGTGGATTTGCCGGAGCCGTCGGTACCCACCAGAGCGACCACGACCCCACGGGTCCGCAGGCCGAGGGGTCCGGCGGCCGGGCCGGCCGGCAGAACGCTGCGCCGCTGAGCCCAGGTGGCCCCGATGGTGCCCGGGGTGAGACTGCGGGCCGCCAGCCTGAGCCGGGCCCGGCGGGGCAGCCCGGGATCGGGGCGGGCGCCGTCCGCGATGGCGATCAGGTCCGACGCGACCGCCGCGCCGAGCTGCGTGGTGAGCCGCCGGGCCAGGGCGGATCGCTGGGCCGGTTCGGCCGCCGCCCAGGCCTCGACTGCTTCGGCCAGGCGCTCCTCGCCGGGTATCCGGCCGCGCAGCACCGGGCGTACCAGAAGATCGGCGACGGCGGCCGCGCCGGTCAGGCGGTGACTGGCCCGGTCGACGGTGACCTCCGCAGCCGGGACCAGCAGAACCGGACCGACCCGCAGGTCACCGTGGGTGAAGTCGACGACGCCGAGCCCGTCGCCGGTGAGCACCGCGACGCTGGTGTGCCGCAGCCGCCGGGGATCCGAGGCGTCGGCGACGACCGCGCAGGGGTGCGCCTTGGCCAGGGCGGCGACCGGGTCGGAACGGCTGGCCGCGGCGTGCCAGACATCCAGGTCGGCGGGGCCGTGATCGGTCACCCACCGGTCCGGTGCCCCGGCGGCGCCCTGCCAGGCCCAGTCCTCACCGATGTCGTCGAGGGCGGCCGCCACGGTGTCCAGCACCTCGGCTCGGCCCACGGAACCTGAAATTATTTTCCCGGACATATAACTATAAGTACGCCCAGTACGCCCCGACGCGAGCAACGTTCGGGAGAATCAGCAGCTTCCGGAGCGGACGGCCGATACGGATCACGTGCAGTTCGACCACAGGCGTGCCGGCGGCGCGCTCCTCCGGGCCGCCGGGCCGATCGCCGTGGCGGTGGCCGTGCAGAGCGCCGGCAACCTCGCCTTCCACGCCCTGGTGGGGCGGCTCCTCGAACCGTCCGCCTACGGGGCGCTGGGCGCCCTGCTGGCCGCGATGGTGATGCTCGGCATCCCGCTCGGCGCGCTGCAGACCGCGGCGTCGGCTCATGCGGCCACCCACGGGGCCGGGCGGGCCACCACGATCGGCACCGTACGGGCAGTGGCGCTGTGGAGCCTGCCGGCCGGTGTGCTCACCCTGCTCTGCTCGCCACTGCTCAGCGACTGGTTCCACCTCGACGGGCTGGCCGGGACGGCGCAACTCGGCCCGTACCTGATGGTCGCGGCGCTCCTCGCCACCGTCCGCGGGCTCCTCCTCGGCACCCGGCGGATCACCGCCGTGGCCGGCACGTATCTGATCGCGACGGCCGTACGACTGATCCTGGGTGTTGCTCTTGCTCTGCCCTTCGGGGTGACCGGCGCGCTCGCCGCCACCCTGATCAGTGAGGTCGCGGCGCTGGCCGCGGCCGTCCGGGTGCTGGTCCGCGACCGCGAACCGGCCGCCGGGACCACGCTGCGGCTCGGCGCGGTCGGTGGCGCGGCGGTCGCGGTGACCGGCCTGTTCCTGTTCTCCACGGTCGATCTGCTGCTCGCCCGGCACCATCTGGCCGGGGCCGAATCCGGCGCGTACGTCGCCGCCGCGACCGTCGCGAAGACCGTCCTGGCGCTGCCCGCGGCGATCATGGCGGCGGTGTTCCCGCGCCTGGTCGCCGCGCACGACCAGCCCGGCCGGGCCCGCACGCTGCTCACCGCGTGCGCCGCGGTCGCCGGTCCGGCGCTGTTCGGCGCGGCGGTCGTCGCGGTGGTCCCGGCGCTGGTGCTGAGCGTGCTCTACGGCGACGGATACTCCGGCGCGACCACGCTCGTCCAGGTGCTCAGCGGGGTCGCCGGCGTCACCTCCGTGGTGACCGTCCTGACGAACGCCGCACTCGCCCGCCGCTCCTGGATGACACTGGTGCCCTGGGCCGGGGCCGTCCTGGAGATCGCCCTGATCCAGCTGTGGCACGGTTCGGCCGCCCAGATCGCCGCGTGCTCGGCCGCCGCCCTGCTGCCCACGCTGCTGGTGATCGCGGTGGCCGAGGGCCGGGCCTGGACACGCCGCACACAGGTACTGCAAGGGGTCTGAGCATGAGTTTCGCCGCACGGAGCCTGGCCGACGCCCTGCCGTATCCGGCGGCGATCACCGACGACGACGGCCGGGTCCTGGTCGCCAACGCGCGATGGCCGGTCACCGCCGCCGACCCCGACTGCCCAGGACATCAAAACCTTCCTGATCTGGTACGGGAGACGAGCGCCCGATCGGACACGACGAGAGTGTGCCAGTGCGACCCGGCATCCACCGGCACCCTGCGAGTGACCGCGCTGGAGAGCACCTGCGGAGCACAGCGCCGCCTGATCACCATCGAGACCGTCCCGGCCGGCGGCGGCCGCGACCGGTTGCTCGGCCTGCTCGGCCCGGAGATCCGCACCCCGGCCGCCGCCGTGGCCGCGGCTGTCGACCTGCTGCGCGGACAGGCCCTGCCGGACGCCGCCCAGGAGACGATCGACGACATCGAACGAACCGCCCGCGGCCTGCAGGAGTTCGCCGACGACCTGGCCGAGCTCGCCCGCCGGGAAACCGGGGAACCGGCTCCGACGGCCGGGCCGGTGGCGTTGCGGCGGGTGCTGGAGGACGTCGCCGAATCGCTGCGGGCCGAGTGCCGGGCCAACGGGATTCTGCTGCTCACCGCTCCGGCGCCGGCTCTGCCCGCGCTGGTCGAAGGGGATGCCGGCGTGCTGCGGCGGGTTCTCGGGGCGGTGGTGGGGCATGCGGTCCGGCATACCGCCCGGGGCGAGATCGTGGTCACGGCTGAGGTCGACGGCGTGGACGCGTACCGCATCGACGTCTCCGCCGACGGAGACCCGCGACCGGATCCCGGCCCGGACGACCGGGCGGGCCTGGCCCTGGCCACCCGGCTGGCCGCCACCCTGGACGGCGCCACCACCCAGACCGGCCTTGCCGGGCCGGCTGGCGCCGCGGGGCTGACCGGCGCCGCGGGGCTGGCCGGTCATGCCGGGCCGACCGGCGCTCGCGGGCTGACCGGTCATGCCGCCGCTATGACCAGCGCCGCGGCTGTCGGCGACGCCAGCGCCGTGGCCCGCACCGCCGCCATCCGGAGCGCTGCTGCGTCTCGGGGTGGCGCGGCCTCACGGGACGGCGCGGCCTCGCGGGACGGCGGAGTCGTGGCTGTGGCATCCGGTGAACGGTTCCGGTGGAGCGTCCGGCTGCCGCTGCGGCCACTTCCGGCTTCCGATAAATCGGATATGCCGGAGATGGTGCGGGGCTGGGTCGCCATCGCCGTCGCCTCGCCGAACCCGCGCACCAAGCTGGCGCTGACCTGGCTGGTCGCCGCGACCGGCGCGGAACCGGTCCAGGCCGACATCGCCGATCACGGAGCCGACCTGGTGCTCCGCTGCGACGACCCACACGACCCGATCCTCACGATCGGCCCGGCCGGCCCACCAAACCAGGCAGCCGGCCGAACCCTCACCCTCAGCATCCCGGTGACCCTGGACCGGCTCGCCTCCGCCCTTCGTCAACAGCTGACCAGTCCACCGCCCTCGTTGGCGCCCTCGCCTTCACCCTCGCCGTCAATGTCGGCATCACCGGCGCTGTCACCGCCTTCATTCCCGCCTTCGCCCTCGTCGTCGCCTTCGCCCTCACCCTCGTCGTCGCCTTCGCCCTCGCCCTCGCCTTCGCAGCTGGCCGGGGCTCGGCCGGTGTCGGCGACGCTGGAGCCGCTGCCGCCGGGACGGGTCCTGCTGGCTGAGGACGACGAGGTGAACCGGACCGTCCTGCAGCGGATGATCAGCGTGCTGGGCGTCGAATGCGACACCGTCCCCGACGGCGCCGCCGCCGTCACGGCGCTGCTCGGCGACAAGGAGTACGACCTGGCCCTGCTGGACATGCACATGCCGGCCATGGACGGCCTGACGGCGACCCGGGCGGTCCGCGCCGCCGGCAGCCAGGTGCCGATCGTCGCCCTCACCGCGACCAACCTGTCCGAGGACCAGGACCGTTGCCTGGACGCCGGCATGAACAGCCACCTCCCGAAGCCGGTCACCCTGCCGGAACTGCGCCGGGCCCTGGAGCCGTACCTGACCGCCCCGGCCGCCCCGCCGGAACCCGCATCCGGCGATGTCCTGTCCCGCGCGCAGCTGCGCGAACTCGAGGAACAACTGGAAGGCCGCGAACTCGTGGCGATGACGGTGAACATGTTCCTGGGCGAACTCGACGGCCGCCGCCAGTCGATGGCCACCGCCCTGGAGACCGGCGGAAACGACCGCCTCGCCGCCGTGGCACACACCCTGAAGTCGTCGAGCGCGCTGCTCGGCGCCCAGACGCTGGCCGACGCCTGCGCCCGGGTCGAACGCCTGGCCTCCTCCCCGGTCGACGCGGGAGTGCTGGCCGCCGCCGTAGCCGAGGTCGACCGGGCCGCCGCCGCAGCAGCGATCGCCATGGCCGAATACCTCAAGGAACCCTGACCCACAGCGGCGAAGACCGCCGGCCGTCGCTCAACGCGGTTCTGAGCCGGAATTCCCCGCCTCAGCGACGGCTGAGGCGGGCGAACCGGCCCGGCTCGGTGGCAGGCGAAGCGGCCAGGCTCGGTGGCGGGCGAAGCAGCCAGGCTCGGTGGCAGGCGAGGCGGTCAGGCTCGGTGGCGGGCGAAGCAGCCAGGCTCGGTGGCAGGCGAGGCGGTCAGGCTCGGTGGCGGGCCAGGTGACGGTGGCGGGGCCGCGGGCGGCCGGCCGGCCGGGCGCGGGTGAAGCCGGCGAAGGAAAAGCCCGCGAAGGTGAAGCCCCGGCGGCGCAGCCAAAGTCCGGCCAGCAGCGAACCGGCCAGGGCGGCCACCCACGGGACGAGTTCGGTCGCGCCCCGGTCGGTCATCTCCGGTGGGACCGCGCCGACCAGCGTTCGCAGTTCGCCCGCCGGGGTGTGCCCGCTGACCAGCACGCTCGCGCCGGTGGCGGCGGAGAGTTCGGAGGCGCCGCCGGCGAGGGGCGTGACGGCGCTGGCGAGCTTCCAGGTGCTCTTGACCTTGGAGGTGCTGGCGAGCTTCGCGATGAACAGGAGGTCGACCGCCCCGTACGGGTCCGCGACGACCGTACGCTCGGCATCCGAACCGATCTGGACCCGCACCGACGAGCCGCCCCGGAACCCGACGGCGTAGACCGCCAGGCCGCGCCGCTGCGCGTTGATCTCCCAGATGACGGTGAGCGCGTCGGCGTTGCCGCCGTAACCGGGCCCGTCGGCGCTCGCCGGCAGCGGCACGAGACCGGTGCCGAGCACCACGGTGGCCACCGCCAGGCCGGCTTTGGCAAGGCGGGATGCGGGGGTACGGGCTCCGGTCACGCTGCGACGATGCCATCCACCGGTTGCCGGACGGTTGCCCCGCCGGTCCCACCCGGTTGCACGACCGTCCGCACTGGTCCCGTCACGGTCCCGCTGACGGGCCGATCCGGGCGATGCCGTGCCGCCCGAACGCGTCCCGCAGCACCCGCATCGCCCCCTCCAGCCGGGGCGGCGTCGTCTCCAGATGCAGCACGTGCTCCCGGCCTTCGAGCGGCTCGACGGTCAGCACAATCCCGTCGTGGCCGGGCTGCTCAAACGCGGTGCGCAGATCCTGCGTGAGCGACAGGAACGTGCCCCGCGGGATCAGGTCGGTGCAGGTGATCGTCACGACGACGGTCCCCCGCGCGGTCAGCTCGGTCGCGACCCGGGCGTGGTTCCAGTCCGGCCGGTTCACGGCACTGCGGTACAGCAGCGCGCAGAACAGCGCGACCAGTCCGACACCGATCACCACGCCGATCACCGTCACCGGCACCCCGTACCGCTGCCACGGCCGCACCACCAGCACACAGGGCAGCACCAGCAGCGCGAGGACCGCGACGAACAGGGTCACGGCGATCCGGCGGTTCGCTCCGGTCGTCTCGGCGGGCTGATCCACCGGGAAAGTATCGACGGACCCCGACCCGGCGACCATCGTCCGCCCGGCCCTACCCCCAGGTGCCGTCGTCCCGCACGCGGTAGGTCCGCCGGCCCTGGATCAGCGTCTCCAGCGCCTCGACGTAGCTGTCCGCGACGAACCACTCACCCGCCTGGTCCAGGTGGAAGACCCGGCCGTGCTCGTCGATCGCCAGCACCGACTCGAAGTTGACCCGGCCCAGCGGGAACAGCCGGGCCCCGATCACCTGACCGAGTTCGTACAGCACGTCGGCGGTGTGCCGGACCGGCATCGACCAGATCTCGAAGAGCTGGACCCGCTGCTCCAGGCCCGGCGCCCGGCGTTTCACGAGCAGCTTGCCGGTGATGCCGAACGCCTCCAGCACCGCGGGGAACAGCTCGTGCCGGTGCTCCCGGCCCTTGGCCTTGACCGTGTCGCCGGCCATCACCTCGGCCATCCCGTAGCGCACCCGGTACGGCGTCTCCGGTTTCCACCTGCCGTTGAGCAGTTCGGCGGCGGCCAGGTCGGAGAACCGGGCCGGGTCCGGGTTGGGCTGTTCCGGGGCGACGTCCTGCATGAGCGCGGCGGTCGACCCCCACGGCAGCAGCGCCAGCTGGGTCAGCACGTACGAGCAGGTCGGGCACGGGGTGTTCGGCTCGCCCGCGTTCTCCGCGCCCGGCTCCAGGATCTGGAACGTCTCGAACAGCGACTCGCCGAGCGCCTGCCGTGCCTCGTCCAGGGTGAGCGGCGGCAGACCGTCCAGGCCGCGCCGCCGGTCCAGGTCGTGCAGCGCGTCCGAGCAGACCAGCATCTCGGCGTGCCGTTCGCACCCGCGCACCTTCTCCTGCGGCGTCTGTTCGGCCAGGCGCTCCAGCACCAGCGGATGGTGGTTGAGTTTCTGGTCGCCCTTCGCGCCGCGGGCGATGTACACCCGGCCCTGCACGGTGGCGTGCGCCGCGATGCCCGGGGCCGGCCGGCGATGGATCTCCCGGCGCAGCTGAACCTCGGGGTCGGCGGTCCTCGGCGGGTCGACGATGTCGCCGCGCTGCTCCCGGTAGACCCCCTGCAACGTCTCGAAGGGCCAGTTCGGCCAGTTCGACACCCGGCCGGTGGCCCGGTCGACGACCCGCCAGCCGGCGCCGACCCCGGACGGGGAGAACAGCCGCCGGGCCGCCACGACCTTCACCGCGAACCCGAGGTCGAACTCCTCCACGGTCGCCTGGTGCTCCCGGCCCTCGGCCAGCGACTCGGACCGGGCCCACGCCGCCGCGACCGCGTCCGCCTCCGCGCGAGTGATCATGATGCCTCCAGCCAGGTGCCGTCATCGCGGATCCGGGCCGCCGGCCGGCCGGTGGCCAGCGCGACGATCGCCCGGTCCAGGGTGTCGGCGATGAACCACTCGCCGCCCTGGTCCAGGGCGAACACCCGGCCGTGCTCGTCGATGGCGAGGACCGCCTCGTCGAACCCCTCCCGGCCGATCGGGAACAGCCGGGCGCCGACGATCGCGCCGAGCTCGTACAGCGGGTCGGCCAGGTGCAGCAGGTTGCCGCCGCCGAGATGGAACCACCTGACCCACTGCGCGGCACCCGGACCGTTGCGGCCGGGCGCCACGTCGGAGAACTCGCGCAGCGCGGCCTCCACCACCGGGAACCGGGTCAGCGTGTGCTCCCGCCCGGCGGACTTCTCGATCCGCTCGACCAGCACGGCTCCACGCCGCTCGCGCCACTCCGGCTCGGTGCCCCAGTCGCCGGCGGCCAGTTGCCAGGCCACCTCCTCGGGAAAACGGCCGGGCTGCGGATCAGTCCCCGAGGTGAGCAGCCGCGGCCTCGGGTGGGCCCGGTCGGCGTCGGTGATCACGGCCAGGTCGAAGAGCACGTCGGCGCAGGTCACGCAGAACACCGCCGGCTGACCGCCGATCCGGTCGCCGGTCTCCCGGATGTGGAACGTCTCGAACCGGCCGTGCCGCAGCAGGGCGCGGGCCTCGTCGCCGGTCAGCGGGTCGATGCCGTCGGCGGCCCGGGTGCGGTCGGCCGCATACAGCACGTCCGACACGACCAGCAGCTCGGCGTGCCGGGCGGCGCCGCGGACGGTGCGCCCGGGCGGGATCGCGGCCAGCCGGGCGGCGACGATCGGGTGGTGCCGCAGCTCCTGGTCGCCCTTGGCGCCACGGGCCCGGAAGAGCCGGCCGCCGATCGTGAGGTGCGCGGCCACCGACGGGCTGACCCGGCGGTGCGACTCCCGGCGCAGCTCGGCGACCGGGTCGGCGGTCTGGTGCGAGCCGACCGCGGCGTCCCGGCGCTCGGAGTAGTGCTGGTCCAGGTCGGCGCCGAGGGACGGCGGCCAGTGCGAGAGACGGCCGGTCGCCCGGTCGATGACGGTGGTCACGTCGGCGCCCGGCTCGGGGCGCGCGTCGGGTGGCAGCACCATCGACACGGCCCAGCCGAGGGCCAGCTCCTCGACGAACGGAGTACACGGATAGCCCCGCCGGATCGACTGCCGGTGCGCCCAGCCGCCGGCGATGTGCTCCGCCTCGGCCCGTGTGATCATCCTGGCCCGCCCCCTTCGGTCCCCGGACTGCGAGCTTAGAGCTATCGGGACCGGTCACTCGGCGGCGGCCCCGGGACTCCTCGCGGCTGGTAGGTTCTTGCAGTCAATTCGCGAGTCTTGGGGAGACAGCCGTGAGCAGACAGGCCGATCGGGACGTGAACCATGCCCTGCGGGCGAGGTTCGACGACGTGGTGTCGCAGTACCAGCGCCTGCGCCTGGGCCTGGACGACATCCAGGAGCGCCTGTCCACACTGGCCGTCACCGAGGAGTCGGCGGACGGCTCGGTCCGGGCCACCGTCGGCGCCCGCGGCCAGCTGATCGACCTGCGGCTCAGCCGGGACATCTACCGGCAGGGCGATCCCGATGAGCTGGCGCGCACCATTCTGCGTACCGTCGAGAAGGCCGTCGCCCGGACCGGCGACCAGGTGCAGGAGATGGTCGGCGAGTTCCTGCCGTCCGGTTCGGCCGCGGCCGGTTTCATGCGCGACGGCAACTTCGGCAACCTGCTGGCCCGCCAGGACCGGATCATGCGTGAGGCCGGTGCCGACGATGGCCGGTGAGCAGCTCTATCTCGACGCGCCCAAGGCCACCGCGAGCGGCCGTGATCTCTCCGCGGCGGGATCGCAGCTGGTCGGCATGAGCAACGGCCCGGTCGCCGAGATCGCCGCGGTGAGCGCCGATCAGCCGTGGGGGCGGGACGAGATCGGCGCCGCGTTCCAGAAGGACTACGGGCCGATGGTGCTGAAGTTCGTCGAGGCGTTCGGCAAGGTCGCCGGCTACGTCGAGGGCATCGGCGAGGCCGCGGTGCAGACCGTCACCGACAACGAGGCCGCCGACTCGCGCGCCTCGGCCACCGTCACCAAGTCGTACCAGGCCTGACCGGATGACGATCCTGCCGAGCCCGATCCCGCATCCGCTCGACTACTCGCCCTGGGACCTGCCCGGCTGGGCCTACGAGGCGCTCGAGTGGGTGGTCGGTTTCGACTGGCCCGAGGGCAACGAGAAGACCACCTGGGACCTCGCCGACCAGTGGTACGACCTGGTCGGCTCGATGACCGCGCCGCGCCAGGACGCCGCCGACGCGGCCGGCCAGTTCATCGCCGCGTACGGCGGCAGCGGCACCACCATCGACGCGTTCGTCGCGGCCTGGAAGGACGTCGCCGACGGCGAGGAGGCACCCCTCAACGCGCTGGTCGCGTTCGCCGCCGAGATGGGCAAGGTCGTCGACGAGTGCGCCCAGGACATCGAGGCGGCGAAACTCGAGGCGTGGATCGAGCTGGGCCTGTTCGTCATCGAGCTGATCGGCCTGGCCGTCACGGTGGCGCTCACCCTCGGCGCGGCGTCGCCCGCGGCCGGCGGCATCATCGCGGCCACCCGGATGGCGATCCAGCAGATCTTCAAACGGCTGATCGCGCAGCTCTCCAAGAAGGCGATCAAGGCCGCCGTCAAGGAGACCGCCAAGCGCGCCGGCAAGGAACTGCTCACCAAGAAAGGTCTGCAGAACCTCGGGAAGAAGGCGCTCAAGGAGGGTAAGGAGGAGGCCCGCGAGGAGTTCCTCACCAACCTCGGCATCCAGACCTATCAGGCCGGTGTGGGGCATTCCGACGGGATCGATCTGAAGGATCTCGGGATGTCGACTCTCGCCGGGGCCGCCGGTGGGGCTTCGGCCAGCGGGGCCATGATCGGGGCCGGGCACAAGGGTGGCGGGTTGTTCCGCGGCGCGGCCGGTGAGGTCTTCGGCGAACTCGGCGGGGCGGCGGCGGGCGGGCAGCTGCCGTCGTTCGAGGACCTGGCCAAGGCCGGCACCTCCGGCGCGGCGGGGTCGGCGGTCGGTGGCACGCGGCAGGCATTCTCCGATTTCGGAGCGAGCTTCAACGGCGACCTCAAGATCGACGGTTCGGCGGCGGGTCCGTCGTCGGTCCCGGTTTCCTCCTCATCCGGTACGGGTGTGAGCTCCGCCGTCTCCGGCCTGCCGAGTGGCGGTTCCGCCGACGGCGGAGACTTCTCGCCGTCCGGCGCTTCCTCGGCTTCCCATTCCTCGGCGGCCGCCGCCACGGCGTCCCACTCCTCGTCCAGCACCTCCACAGCGTCGTACTCCTCGTCCGACTCCTCCGCCGCGTCGTACTCCTCGCCCGGCGCGACTTCGGCGTCGCACACCTCGTCCGGATCGTCCTATTCGTCCTCGACGCCCTCCTCGGTGGCCGATTCGTCGGTGGCGGCCTCGCCGGCGAGTCCGGCCGGGCATGCGCCGACGTCGACCGCCGCGGCCGATCATGCCGCGCCGTCTGCTCCGGGCAACGTCACGCTGTCGTCCGTCGCGCCACCCGTGGAAGCGCCGGGCAGCGCCGCCACCAGCGCCGGCATGTCGTCGTCGGCACCCACGTCGCTTGGTTCACCGACGGCCGGCGCGCAGAGCAACGCGCCTGTCGCCTTCGCGCCCTCCACCGGGAACGCCGGCCCGTCCGGTTCACCGACGATCGCAACCGCCGGCCCGGCCGCCTCCCCCAGCGCACCCGTCTCCACCAGCCCGACCATCCCCAGCGGGCCCGCCGTCTCGTCCGGCCCGTCCTACTCTTCCGGGCCTTCTGTCTCCACCAGCCCCTCCCCCTCCACCAGCCCCACCGTCTCCACCGGGCCTTCCGTCTCCACGAGCCCCTCCCCCTCCACCGGGCCCGCCGGGCCTTCCGTCTCCTCCAATCCGGCGGTTTCGTCCAACCCTGCGTCGTCTCCGACGGGCTCGACCGGGTCGCCCAATCCCAACGCGCCGCTTGCCAATGGCGGCCACACGACGACGAACCCGACGGTCGGCACACCCAACGGTGGACCCAACCTCACGAATCCATCGACGAACGGCACGAATCCGCAGAATCTGGACAATGGCAACAACCGCGGCAACGGCCCGGCTGTCTCTCCGACGCCGTCGGCCAATCCGGCGAGTCCGGCCACGCCTGGGACTCAGAGCGGGCCGTCCACTCCCTCGCAACCGGGTACCAACACTCAGCCCGGGTCGTCGCGGCCGGATCCCGGGCGTACTGATCCCGGGCGTACTGATCCGGCGCTTGCGGGGACCGCGCCCATTCCGATGCCGCTGCCGATGACGCCTCGGACGATTCGTGACAATGTAAGTGAGCAGGAATATTTCGCGCAGTTCGCTCAGAACCGGCGGAACACGTTCCGGGACATCTACAACTTCCGGCATCAGGCGCTGTCCGCGGAGATCGCCCAGGAACGCGCCGACGCCGAGGACTCCCGGCGCAGCGCGCTCAACGCCGCGCGGGCCCTCGACTTCAAGGGCGTCCGGGATGCGCTCAAGGAGGAAGCCGGCCACCGCCGGGCCGCCCGGGACGCGAACAACCGGCTCGACGCGCTTCGCAAGGACCCCCGCTCCGTCCTGGCCGGCCAGTGGAACCTCACGAACTCGTCGAGTTTCCTCCCGGCGAACACCGATCGTGGCGCCCTCTCCGACGCCCCGATCTGGAGCAGCGACCAGTCCGCGATTCCCGGGCCGGGTCAGCGGCCGAATTCGCGCCTGTCCCGGGCCTACACGACCGGGGGCGGGCTCCGCGTACCGCTGAAGATCCATCAGGCGGACCTGGAGCGGGCCGTCCCGCGGGATGCCAACAACCAGCCGGAACGTAATCCGGACCCGCGCCGTCCCTGGCTGCGGCTGCTCAACGACGGCGGGCCGGCCGCGGACCCGACCCGTGGCGTCAACTGTCTCGACTGCTCCCTGTCGTTCCTGGAGACGTACCTGCACGGCCGTCCGACGGTGTCGGCGCCGCGGACCGTCGACACCTACGGCATCGGGCAGACCGACAATCACGTCGGCGAGTTCGACGGGCATCTCCGGGCGGAACGGGTGACCGGCAGCGGTTTCACCCAGCTGGCCCCGTTCCAGGGCGACATCAAGACCGATCCGCGCCCGCCGGCCGTGGTGAAGGCGGCTGTCGACAACGGCTTCCAGCAGATCATCGACACCCTGGCGCTGGGCGGCCACGGCTCCACCGCGGTGATCATCAACGTGTGGGGCGACGGCAGCGCGCACGCCTGGAACGCCGTCAACCACAACGGGACGATCGTCTTCATCGACCCGCAGCTGGGCCAGTGGGCCGACTCGTCGAACCTCTCGACGGCCCAGCACCCGACCCTGTACGGCCACGACGGCACTGCCCGGAACGGGAACGTCGTCGCTCTGAACGCCCTGATGGTCGACGGCAGCGGCAACCCGATGGCCGTTCCGAACACGCCACCGGCGCCGTTCTACAGCAACCGGACGACGCCGCCTCCACCGCCGATCGCCTACCAGTTGCAGCAGCAGGCGCTCCAGCAGCCGCCGGCCCCGCCGGTCAGTACCCAGCCGTCGCCACTCCCGCCGCCGCCTCCGCTGCCGCCAGCCCCCGGACCAGCACCGACCCCGACCCCGGCGCCGCCTCCGACCCCAGCGCCTACGCCCCCTCCGGCACCCGTCCCGGCTCCGTCCCCCACTCCGGTCCCAGCGCCCGCGCCGGCTCCGGTGCAGCCGGACTTCAACGACGTCCGCCCGGAGGAACTCACCACCCGCACCGACGATGCTTTGGACGGGTCCTTCAACGGCGTGCGACCGGAGGAGCTGACCGTACGGACGGATACGGCGACTCCTGTGCCGGCTCCGATTGGGGACGACTTCGGCCGTACCGAATCGGAATCGTCTCCGAAAACGGACGCCGCGCCGAATCGCCCGGTTTTTGATCCGCTCTCGGTGTTGGATCCGGTTTCCCTGAACGGGCCGACGGTCAAGGACCCGTTGTCCGTTCTTGATCCTGATTACGACGCCAAGCTGGCGGAGACCGCGCCGGCCCCGGATCCGACGCCATCACCCCCGGTGACGGCCGACCGCGACGCGGCGGACGCGCAGGCCCGGGAGAACTATCTCTATGAGGGCCACCAGCGGCGGCAGCGTTTCGCCGACAACCACCGTCAGGAA
Source organism: Actinoplanes sp. NPDC026670 (assembly GCF_040638175.1). NCBI lineage: Bacteria > Bacillati > Actinomycetota > Actinomycetes > Micromonosporales > Micromonosporaceae > Actinoplanes > Actinoplanes sp. NPDC026670. The sequence continues at coordinate 65,244 of NZ_JBEZXU010000016.1, read as the reverse complement.
ACCGCCCAGGAACTGCGGAAACAGTCCAACAACAGGACGCTGGACGCCGACGACCGCCGCCGGGACGCCAACCGCGGCGACCTCGCGGACCGGGCCGCCGCCGAAGTCGAGGCCAACCGTCTACAGACCGAGGCCGACGATCTTCTCGACCAGGCCCGGCTCATCGAGGGCGACGGCCCGATGGGTGACGTCCAGCTCACCGGTAACGACTGGGAGTTGGTCAACGACAGCGCCAGCGATCTGGCCCCGGGCCCGGTGGAAACCGACGACAGATCCGCCCTGACCGGAAACGATCACCCGCCCTCGGCCGACCGCTCACGCCCCTACAACCGTCGCGGTGGCCTGCGCCCGCCGCTGAAAACGCACCAGACCGACCTGGAACGCGCCATGCCCCGCGACCGGAACGGCGACGTGATCCGGCACGCCGACCCGCGGGAAGGCGATTGGTTCGTCCTGCAGAACGACGGCGGCCCGGAAGCCGACCCGACCCGCTCGAACAACTGCGGCGACAACGTGCTGTCCCTTTTCGAGACGTACATGCACGCCCGCCCGCGCGTTTCCGCGCCCCGAACGTTCGACGGTTACCACGACGGCGACCCGTCCCGCCCGATCGGCGCCGAGGACGGCGTGACCGCCAGAATCGAGGACACGGTTGGCGGCCGTTTCGAGGGCCTGACCGACGTCGCAGACTTGGACCCGGACGACGCCCGAGTACAGGTGAAAATGGCCGAGATCGGCCTGCGAACCCACCTGACCTCGCTGGGCCACGGAGCTTTCGCCTTCATCGAAACCCAGGACCAGGCCGGCCGGACACACGCTTTCGCAGCAGTGAACCAGAACGGCACGATCCTCTACCTGGACTCCCAGACCCGCCGAGTGAGCACGTTCCCCATCCAGACCCATTCCGGCTTGGACGTCCCAGGCGACGTCATCCGAATGGACACCCTGGTGGTGAACGGCGATGCCACCCCCACCCCGATGACCGAAGGCGCCGACCCGTTCGTAACCGCCGACCCCGCCGGCCGCAACGAACCGACCTGGCCGGTCGCCGATTCCGTCGAGGGTCCCGCTCGCAGATGGGGCGTAGTCAAACTGCCACATCCTCGGCACAACCTGTCCGGCGTCCGCTCCGGTCAGACCGACGAACACAACAGTGTCTATCTGCGAACATATGAAGGCGCCGCTGCTCAAGACGTCGCAGCGATTGCCGCCGGCGAGGCTAAATGGGACAAAAGTATCAATCGTTACAAGGTTAACGGCCGCACGTACGGGATTGAACCAGGCGGTCGCGTGTACCCGGACTCCGGGGTTGGTTTGGTGAAGCTTGATCGGAATGAGTACACCGCACTGAGAGAGATCGCCAGGGCGAATGGCGATCCGGAAGCAGCGCCGCAACTGAAGTTCAACCCGCGCTTCTTCGAGAATCCTCATGTGATCGCCAAGGCGAAGGCCATCTACGACGGGACCTATGAGCAGTGAGCTACCTCCTCCTACTTCGATACGAGGTCGATCGGCCGTCGCTCGCTGAAGCCCTCGCCGACATGCTGTCGCTGCCGGTGACAGCGATTGACGTCGGAGGGGATGGCGAGGAGGAGCGCAATTGGGCGGCTCCGATCAGCTGCACGGTGTCATATCTGGACGGCGACCTTCCACTTCACCTGGACATCTACTTCAACGACAGCGTCGCGGCGCCCTCGGAGGAAAGTGCTGCCGCATGGTTGGCCTCTCGCCTGCACACCATCGTCGCGTACAAGTCGGTACCCCTGCCGCCCAGCGCTTATTGGCTCGTAGGACCGGATGGGCAACGGACCCGAGCCCGGCTTCTCGACGAGGATGAAAAGGGAGATCTCCTACCCTCGGGCCGCCGGATAGCCGCCATGGAAACCGCGATGCCCCTCCTTCCCGACGTACCGATAACACCTCTCGTCGAGGTGATTGGCGAGTACCGGATGCCGACGCCGATCGCCGACGATCTGGCGAGCAGGCTCACGCCCGCCGAACGACCCGCGGTCCAATCTGCGATAGACGCTCTCACCAACTGGGAAGCCGTGATTAGCCGGCTTGTCTCTGGCTGGCCACCGGACGGCTGGTACCCACCCGATCATTACCGCGACGACATGAAACTCCGGGACAAGCTCGCCGATCCCGCCGAGATTCCCCCGGGTCCACGCCGGGCCGAATTCATGGCCGCGTTGGAAGCGATCGACCGCCGTTTCACGGAAGCAACGATCGACGACGGCGGCGCGGCTCTCTCTGCCGCCACCGGCCCGTTGCCGGACCGCTGGTGGTGGCAGCGGATCACAGACCCACTCCCTTGGAAACGGATGCCGCCAACCGCCGATCGATGAGGCGTCGGCTCCCGGCCATTGCACGACTTCATTTGGGCACCGGTGAACGCTCACGATAGCCGTGCGTGTGCGTCTGCCGCCGCTGCGACCCGCGTGGACACCTGCGGCTCGAATCGGGCCATAGGTCACCACGCTGCCGAGTTCTCCGGCCCGATTCGAACCGAGGGTCACCACGCACATCACTGCTGTCGACGGGGACTGACAGAACGCGGTGGCTGGGAGCGACCTCTTCGCCACGATGTGGCACCGCCTGGCCTTGCCGCCGCTGCGCCTCGTTCGGCCCCGCGTCAGTCCGGGGCGGCTGCGTGTGAGTCCAGCGTGAAGGCGAACAGGCGCGCCACACACGGAGTCGGTCAGGCCGGCAGGCTTTCGGCCGCCGGAACTATCGGGTCGGGGACCGGCCGGCCGAAGTGATAGCCCTGGGCGTATTGGTAGCCGAGTTCGCGCAGGTAGTCGGCCTGCTCCGCGGTCTCCACGCCCTCGGCGACGGCCCGCAGTTCAAGGCCTGCGCAGACGTGGATGAGAGCGTCGACGACGACCGCGCGCCGGCCCGGTTCGGTGATCTCGTCGACGAACGACTTGTCGATCTTCAAGACGTCTACCGGCACGGTACGGAGCAGGCCCAGCGACGAGTGTCCGGTGCCGAAGTCGTCCAAGGCGATCCGGATGCCCGCCCGGTGCAGGGTTTCGACGGCCTCGACTGCGGTGCCGCCGCCGAAGATGGCGGTCTCGGTGACCTCGACGAGGAGGGCGGCCGGTTCGAGCCCGGTCTCGGCCAGGATGCCGAGGACGACGGCTGGGAATCCGGGCTCGCTCAACTGGCGCGGTGACACGTTGACGCTGATGTAGAGCGGCGCCTCGGCACCCAGCGTGGCCCGCCAGCCGGCCAGTCGGCGGCAGGCGGTTCTCATGATCCACTCGCCCAGTTCGACGATGAGGCCGTTGTCCTCGGCTACCGGGATGAATGCGGCTGGGCTGACCGGGCCGCGTACCGGATGGGTCCATCGCACCAGGGCCTCGACGGCGACCGTGCGCTCGTCGCGAAGGTCGATGATCGGCTGGTAGACGACCTGGAAGTCGCCGTCGTCGAGGCTGTGCCGCAGGTCGGCGCCGAGCCGCTCGGCGGCTTCGGCGCGTTCGTCGAGCTCCGTCGTGTATTCGACGAGCTGGCCGCCGCTGGCCTTGGCCGCGTAGCGGGCCGTGTCGGCCCGGCGGATCAGCTCGGCCGCGCCGTCGAGAGAGACGCCCGACACAGCAGAGGAGTCTGCGGGGACAGAACCACTTCCGTCGCCGTCGGCGATAGAGAAGGTAGAGAAGGAGGAGGCGCGAGCGGACGAAGCGGGAGCCGGCGAAGCGAGGGCGCCCGAAGAGAGGGTAGGCGAAGCCGGAGCGGACGAAGAGAGAGAGGGCGAAGAGAGAGTCGACGAGGCGTGCGTCGAGGAGGAGGGCGTCGAGGAAGCGACGCCGAGGCGCGCGTTGAGAAGTAGCTCGTGTTCACCGGCGTGGATCGGGTGGCGCAGCACTTCGGCGAGGCGGCCGGCCACGGCCTGGCCGTCGCCGGGGAGCGTGTCGTGGACCAGGACGGCGAATTCGTCGGCGCCCATTCTGGCCACCACGTCGCCGTCTCGGATGCTCTGGCGGAGCAGGTCGGCGACGGCGATCAGGGCCTGGTCGCCGACGGCGCGGCCGAGACGGTCGTTGACGTGTTTGAAGCCGGCCAGATCGATCATGATCATGTGACAGGGGGCGGTCTGTACGGCGCGGGTGGCGCGCTGTTCGAAGTCGCGGCGGTTGGGCAGGCCGGTGAGGTCGTCGCGCATGGCCAGTTCGCGTAGCTGGTGGGCCTGCATGTCGACGCGTGAGATGTAGCCGCTCATGCGCGTGGCGATGAGGACGAAGAGGGCCATCGAGCCGACGGCCACCGCGGCCCAGCTGACCCGGCCGCCGCCGTGTTCGCCCTGGACCAGGAGCACGGCGGGGACGAGGAGGGTGGAGGCGGTGAGGACGAGCAGGCGGCTACGGCCGAGGCTGTCGCGGTCGCCGGTGACGGGCCGGGCCATCGACGGGTGACTGGCGGCGGCCGCCCAGCAGGTGTAGGCGGCGAGGTATCCGGCATAGAGATAGACGGGGTCCACCGCATGGGGCAGAAGCGTGTAGGAGATGTTGCCGGCGAGGGTGATGGTGCTGCCGGCGGTGAGCAGCCACAGGCTGGGGCTGCGCGGGCCGCGGCGCAGCAGGATCGGCGTTATCACGGCGCAGAGCAGCACGCCGGCCGTCGGGTATCCGGCGGTGACGAGGCGGGTCAGGGCCGGTATCGAGGAGTCCGTGACGACCGGCTCGATCAGGAAGGTCCAGTAGACGATGCCCAGCCCGACGCCGATGATCGCGGAGTCGATGAGATTGCCGCTGAGGAAACCGCCGCCGGTGAGCCGTTCCCGGGTGAGGCGGAAGAGCGCGATCGTGAGCATCGGGTAGGCGCCGAGGTAGAGAGCGTCGGCCCAGGAGGGGAAGGCTGCCGCGCCACCGACCAGGATCTGGAGGGCGTAGACCACGTCGCCGAGGATCCAGGTGGCGACCCCGGCGGCGAAGAGGTACCAGTTTCCGGCGGCGGCCGGGCGATGCCGACGGGTGCCGGCGACCATGAGGGCGCACGAGCCGGCCGAGATGACCGTCGAGACCCCGAGAGCGACCCAGCCATAGGGCAGGGCGGTGTATCCGAGGGCAGCGGCGAGCCCGCACATCAGCCAGGCAAGCCACCCGGGGACACCCGCAAGTCTCGGCACGCCGGGCACATTCGGTCGAGCCCGCCCGAACTTTAGACGGGCTCGGATGCGGCTCACCCGACCCGGACGGCAATGGGTCACCCGAGCCGGACGGCAATGGCTCGTCCGACCCGGACGGCAATGGCTCGCCCGACCCGGACGGCAATCGCTCACCCGCGCCGGACCGCAATGGCTCGCCCGACCCGGACGGCAATCGCTCACCCGCGCCGGACCGCAATGGCTCGCCCGACCCGGACGGCAATCGCTCACCCGCGCCGGACGGGAGCGGCCCGCCCGGCCGCTCAACTCCGCGGCCCGGTCGCCGATCTGCTCTCTGCTAGAAGACGCGGGGAGTAGAGGTCTTGATCAAGTACAGCCGGGCGTGCCTTGCGCTCTTCGCCGCGTCGGTCGTGTGGTTCGCCGTCACCGCGGTTCGGCCGGTCGGCCCGTCGTGGCTGCTCTGGGTTTCGATTCCGCTGGCCGGCGTGCTGGCTTCGGCGGCGTTCGGTTCGGTTGCGCGCCGGCCCGGGCTGCCTGCGCCGACCCGCCGGTTCTGGCGGCATCTGACTCCGGTCCCGGGGCTGATCGCGGCGGGGCAGACGGCGCAGGCAGTGGATGTGCTGTTGCATCCGGGTGGGCGGACGTCGTACACCGGATCGTTGATGTTGATCTTCAGTGGTTTTGCTCTGCTGGCGGTGGTGCACGCGCTGGTCCGGCTGCCGGCTGGGGCGACCCGCGTGGGGTCGGCCGCGCTGGTGGCCCTGGACGCCGGCACCGTTGCGCTGGCCGTAGCGGTGTTCGCCTGGCACTTCGGGACCCGGCGGGCGCTGGAGGCCGGGTTGACGCCCCTGGTCCTGGTGTCGCTGGCGCTCACGGTGCTCACCGTGTTGATGGTGTTCGCGCTGGCCCGGGCGATCATGTCGGACTATTCAGCGATCGACGCCAAGGGGCTGCGACTGCTCGCGGCGGGTGGCGTGATCGGGGCGCTGGCGCCGATGCTCCAACCGGCCGTGGCGGCCGCCGGTGATCGGCTGTTCGTGGCGCAGGTGCAGATACCGCTGGTGTTGTGGATGGCGGCGCGGGCCGCCGAGGCGCAGTGGCTGGCGGAGCCCCGGGTGAAGTTCCGCAAGCGGCCGTACAGCCCGCTGCCCTACCTGGCGGTGGCCGCGGCCGACGGCCTGCTGCTGGTCAGCGCCTGGCAGGGGTCGGACGACATGGTGGCGGTGGCGTTCACCGCGGTGGCGCTGACCGGTGTGGTCGTCTATCGGCAGATGACGGCGCTGCGGGACAACAGCCACCTCGTCGCCCGGCTGAATCACGCGGCGACGCACGACGCGCTGACCGGGCTGGCGAACCGGGCTCTCTTCCAGAGCCGCCTCGCCGCCGCGCTGGAAGACTTCGGAGCCGCCGCGCCGGAGCACTCCGGAGAGACCTCGCTGAGCAACCCGGGAGAGACCGCGCTGGGGCACCCCGGAGGTGACGTGCAGCCGGGCGAGGGCCGGCGGGTGTATGTGGCGCTCCTGGATCTGGACGGGTTCAAGCAGATCAACGACACGCTCGGGCACGAGGCCGGGGATCTGCTGCTGACCCGGGCGGCGTCGGCGCTGACCGCCGCTGCCCGGCCGGGTGACACGGTCGCCCGGCTCGGTGGGGACGAGTTCGTCCTGGTGCTGCCGGGGACGACGGCCGCCGACGCGGTCGCGCTGATGGAGCGGGTGCTGGCCGGGCTCCAGCAGCCGGTCGCCATGGACGGGCGGCCGCTGCGCATGCGGGCCAGCATCGGCATCGCCGGCGGCCGGACGGGCGACGATGCGGCGGATCTGCTGCGCCGGGCGGACACCGCGATGTACGCCGCGAAGCGTGTCCCGGGATCCGCCTATCTCTTCCACGAGAATGACAGCGCCGCAGCGGCGTAGAACGTCACCGGGCAAAGGGGGGCGTCAGGAGGCCGAGCGGCGGGGCGCGATCTTCAGGTCGGACTCGATGGCGGCGGCCGCGGCCAGCAGCGGGGGCAGGATCCGGGCGCGGATGTCGTCGACGGTGGCCCGGGCGGCGTGGATGGAGACGTTGACGGCGCCGGTCACCGTGCCCGAGCGGTCCCGGATCGGGGCCGCGATCGCCCTCAGCCCCTCCTCGAGCTCCTGGTCGACGATCGAGTGGCCCTGCCTCCGCACCTGGGCGAGTTCGGCGCGGAGCGCGTCCGGCGTACAGATGGTCCGGTCGGTGAGGGGTTCGAGTTTGGCCCGTGCGAGGTAGGCCTCCAGCTCGGCCGCGGGCAGTCCGGCGAGGATGACCCGGCCCATCGATGTGGCGTATGCCGGGAATCGGGTGCCCACGTTGATCGCGACCCGCATGATCCTACTTGTCGGGACACGGGCGACATACACAACATCGTCACCGTCGAGCACCGACATCGACGATGATTCGCGGACCTCGGCGACGAGACGTTCGAGGTGCGGTTCGGCGACTTCGGGCAGCGAGATGCTGGAGAGGTACGAGTACCCGAGCTCGAGGACCCGCGGGGCCAGCGAGAACAGCCGCCCGTCGGTGCGCACGTACCCGAGGTCGGTGAGGGTGAGCAGGAACCGCCGGGCGGCGGCGCGGGTGAGCCCACAGACCCGGGCGACGTCACTGAGCGTGAGCTCGGAGTGCTGTGCGTCGAACGCGCGGATCACCGCCAGTCCCCGCTCCAGCGACTGAACGTAGTACGGTTCGCGCGGCATCAGATGATCGACCCGAATCGTTGACGTGACACGGGGCACATCATAGCGTTCTCCATGAGAACTCACGTTCGTCATGCGCACACATTTCGAAGGAGTAAATATGCGGCGACTTCTCGCGGGGCTCGCGGCGGCTGCGCTCGCCGGCTCCCTGGTGGCCTGTAGTTCCGATTCCGGTGGCGGCACGACGACCGAGGGGGGTGTCGACCAGGTCAAGGTCGGCGTCATCCCGATCGTCGACGTGGCCCCGATCTACCTGGGTCAGCAGAAGGGCTTCTTCAAGAACCGGAACATCGAGCTCACCCTGGAAGCCGGTCAGGGTGGCGCCGCGATCGTCCCGGGTGTGGTGAACAACCAGACCCAGTTCGGCTTCAGCAACCTGACCTCCCTGATGATCGCCCAGACCAAGGGTCTGCCCATCAAGGCGGTCGCCGCCGGTGTTTCCTCGACCGGGGAGGCCGGCAAGGACTTCGGCGCCGTGGTCGTGAAGGCGGACAGCCCGATCAAGACGGCCAAGGACCTGGCCGGCAAGAAGATCTCGGTGAACACGCTCAAGAACATCGGCGACACCGTCACCCGCGAGTCGGTCCGTAAGGCCGGCGGCGACGACAAGACGCTGAACTTCGTCGAGATGGCGTTCCCGACCATGCCCGCCGCCCTGGAGAAGGGCGAGGTCGACGCCGCCTGGGTGGTCGAGCCGCAGCTGTCCACGATCAAGGCCGCCGGTGGCCGGGAGATCGCCTCGACCTTCGTCGACGCCGCCCCGAACCTGACCGTGGCCGCGTACTTCACCTCGGAGAAGCTGATCTCCGAGAACGCCGACCTGGTCAAGCGCTTCACCGAGGCGATCAACGAGTCGCTGACGTACGCCGACGCGCACCCGGACGAGGTCCGCACGATCCTGGGCACCTACACCAAGATCGACGAGAAGCTGCGCGCGTCGCTGGTCCTGCCGAAGTGGCCGACCCAGATCAACGAGGCCTCGGTGCAGACCCTCGCCACCCTCGGCGAGAAGGACGGCATCTTCACCGGCACCCCGGACCTGGCGAAGCTGCTGCCGTGACAACGGCCCGCCCGGCCAACCCGGTCCGGTCCGGCAACCCCGCTCTGCTCGGGGTTGCCGGCCTGGCCGGGTTGCTCCTCGTCATCGAACTGGCGCCCCGGATCGGGCTGGTCGACGAGCGGTTCCTGCCGCCGGCCAGCACGATCGCGGGCGCCCTGGTCGACGAAGCGTCAGACGCCGCGTTCTGGACGGCGCTGTCCGACACCATGGTCGCGTGGGCGATCGGCCTGGCCATCGCGGTCAGCGCCGGCGTGCTGGCCGGCCTGGTGATCGGCTCGGTTCCGGTGCTGCGGGCGCTGACCGCGTCGACTGTCGAGTTCCTGCGGCCGATCCCGTCGGTCGCGCTGATCCCCCTGGCGGTGCTGATGTACGGCACCGACCTGGGCTCGACCCTGCTGCTGGTCTGCTACGCGTCGTTCTGGCAGGTCCTGGTCCAGGTCCTGTACGGGGTGGCGGACGTGGACCCGGTCGCCTTCGAGACCGCGAAGAGTTTCCGGTTCTCGGCGTGGGCCCGGATCCGGTACGTGCTGTGGCCGACCGCGCTGCCGTACGTGTTCACCGGCATCCGCCTGGCCGCCTCGGTGGCCCTGGTCCTGGCGATCACGGCCGAACTGGTGATCGGCTCCCCCGGCCTGGGCAAGGAGATCGCGGTCGCCCAGTCCTCGGACGCCGTGCCCACCATGTACGCCCTGGTGGTCGTCACCGGCCTGCTCGGCGTCCTGATCAACCTGCTGGCTCGTACCGGCGAGCGCCGCCTGCTCGCCTGGCACCAGTCCGTACGGGGAGAAGTGGCCGTATGAGCAACATCCTGAAGAGGGTCGGGCTGGCGGTCGCGTTGCCGCTGGTCCTGTTCGTGGGCTGGTACGTGTTCAGCGCCGGCAGCACCAACTTCTACGCCCCGCCGCTGTCCAAGATCCTGACCGCGTTCGGCGACACCTGGCAGGCCGAGCGGCTCGAGGCCGACGTGCTGCCGAGCCTGTTGCGCCTGTTCGCCGGATACCTGCTGGCCGCGCTGATCGGCATCGGCCTGGGCGTGGCGATCGGCCTGAACCGCCGGCTGCGCGCCACGGTGGAACCGGTTCTGGAGTTCTTCCGGGCCATCCCGCCGCCGGTGCTGGTGCCGGTGATCATGCTGTTCGCCGGGATCGGGAACGGCATGAAGGTCACCGTCATCGTGTTCGGGTGCATCTGGCCGATCCTGCTGAACACGGTGGAGGGCGTCCGCGCGGTGGACAGCGTGGTCCTCGACACCGCACGCTCGTACGGGGTGAACGGGCCGGCCCGGCTCACCCACGTGGTGCTGCCGTCGGCCAGCCCGCAGATCGCGGCCGGACTGCGCCAGGCGCTGTCCATCGCGATCATCCTGATGGTGATCAGCGAGATGTTCGCCGCGAGCAACGGTCTCGGGTTCACCATCGTGCAGTTCCAGCGCAGCTTCGCGATCCCCGAGATGTGGAGCGGGATCATCCTGCTCGGCCTGCTCGGTTTCGTGCTGTCGCTGCTTTTCCGGCTCGCCGAGCGGCGGGTTCTGCGGTGGTACGAGGGCCTGCGCGCGGCGCAGCGCGCCGGCTAGGGGGCGACGATGCTCGAAGTCAAAGGATTGCGGAAGGTCTACCGGTCCGGGAGCCGCGAGGTCGAAGCGCTTCGGGACCTGACGTTCACCGTGGACAACGGTGACCTGGTCTGCCTGGTCGGCCCGTCCGGCTGCGGCAAGACGACGCTGCTGCGGTGCATCTCCGGGTTGCTCGACCCGACGGCCGGCGACGTCCGCGTCAACGGCAAGGCGGTCGACGGTCCGCCGGAGGGCATGGCGGTGGTCTTCCAGGAGTACGGGCGCAGCCTGTTCCCCTGGATGAGCGTGCGCGACAACGTCGAGCTGCCGCTCAAGCAGAAGCGGGTCGAGAAGAAGCGCCGCCGTGAGCTGGTGGAACAGTCGCTGGACGCGGTCGGCCTGTCCGGCTCCGAGTCGGCGTACCCGTGGCAGCTCTCCGGCGGCATGCAGCAGCGGGTCGCCATCGCCCGGGCGGTCGCCTACGAGCCGCAGACGCTGCTCATGGACGAGCCGTTCGCGGCGGTCGACGCGCAGACCCGCGCCGACCTGGAGGACCTGGTCCGCCAGCTGTGGAAGCGGCTCGGTGTGACCATCCTGTTCGTCACCCACGACATCGACGAGTCGGTGTACCTGGGACAGCGGGTGGTGATGCTGTCGTCGTCACCGACCGTGGTGCAGGACGAGCTGATCATCGACCTGCCGGCCGAGCGCGATCAGCTGACGACCCGGGCCGACCCGGCGTTCATCGCGCTGCGGACCCGCGTCTACGAGCAGATCCAGGCGGCCAAGAAGAACGCCGGCCAATAAGACCGCAAAACAAAGAGCCCGGTCATCCCGTACGAGATGACCGGGCTCTTTTTAATTTTGTCAGCGGACGCCGATCGCGTCCTGGAGCTCAGCCCGCGCATTGTCGGCGGTCTTGGCCGAGAAGGCGGAGACGGCGGCCGGATTCGGCTGCGGAATCGGGTCGCACTGCTTGTCGGAACGGTTTCCGCGGACCCGGTCCGGCAGTTCGCCGGTGGCCAGGTAGGCCGCGATGGTGTCGTCGGTACAGGCGATCCCGCTCAGCGAACCGGAGTGGGTGGTGCCGCCGACGCCCTCGATGAGAACCGAGTTCGGGAAGCGCTTACGCACCTCGATGGCCCCCGAGTACGGGGTGGCGGCGTCGTTGGTCTCGGCGATCAGCAGGACCGGCGGAACCTTCTTGCCGTTGATCGCGACGGGCTTTCCGGCCTTGGCGCCCCAGTTCAGGCAGGGCGCGTTGTACCAGGCGTTGTTCCAGGTGATGAACGGGTACTTGGAATAGATCTTCCAGTTGTCCCGCTGCCATTTCGACCAGTTCTGCGGCCACTTCACATCGGTGCACTGCACGCCCAGGTAAACGGCGTAACCGTTGTCCGAACCGGCCACGCCGGGCTCGGCGTACGAGTCGAGCAGCGGCGCCGGGTCCTTGTCGTTGACCCACGCGGCGAACGCCGACGCGACGTCCTCCCAGCCGAAGACGTAGTAGCCGGCCGAGACGAAGATGTCGTTCCACTCGTCCGGGCCGATCTTGCCGGCGGCCGGGTTCTTGATCAGCGAGTAGAGCGTCGAGTAGTACTTCTGCTTCACCACCTTGGCCGTCGTGCCGAGGTGGTAGGTGGCGTCGTTCCTCGCGACCCAGCCGAAGAAGACGTCCATGTTCTTGTCGAACTGGATGTCCTGGTCGAGGTTCGCGTCGTACCAGACCCGCGCGGGGTTGACCACGCCGTCGAGGACGAACCGGCGGACCCGGTCCGGGTGCTGCGTCGCGTAGACCTGGCCCAGGTACGTGCCGTACGAGAAGCCGTAGAAGTTGATCTTCGACTGACCGAGGGCCTTGCGCAGGCTCTCCATGTCGGCGACCGAGTCGGTGGTCTTCAGGTGGTCGAGCAGGGCGCCGCCGGCCTTGTCGCACGCCTTCGCGTACCCCTTGGCCTTGGCCAGCCAGGTCTTCTCCAGCTGGCGGCTGACCGGGACGTAGAACGGCCGGTTGTAGCCGGCGTAGTTCGGGTCGCAGGCCAGCGCCGGAACGCTCGAGCCGACGCCGCGCGGGTCGAAGCCGATCCAGTCGTAGAACTCGCCGGCGCCGTTCGGCACGTACTCGCCGAGCACCGCCAGGCCGAGGCCGGAGCCGCCGGGGCCGCCCGGGTTGGTGAGCATGACGCCCTGGTAGGCGGAGTCAGCCGACTTGTGCTTGATCCGCGAGACCGCAATCTTGATCTTGGTGCCGTTCGGCTTGGCGTAGTCGAGCGGGACCACCAGGAACCCGCACTGCGCGCCACGCACCTGGAGACTGGGGCGAGTACACGTACCCCAGTCGATGGCTGGTGGCTGGTAGCCGCTGGTCTTGGCCGTCGCCGTCGCCGCGACCGGAATCGTGCCGGCGCCGACCAGCAGACCGACGGAGGCGGCGATGGTGGCCGCCAGGATTTTCCGCATCCCTTGCCTTCCGTTGTCGAGCCGCCCGCACGGCCGGTCCGGCCCGAGGCGGTTCCCGCAGCCTAGTCATCCAGACATGGGCATGCGCCCACATACAGATATGGGCATGAGTTCATGTCACGGTAGGTATCGATTGGTATGAACCTGTGAACGCTCTCCGGTGCGATGCTTCGGGCTCTGACCGTTCCCCTCAGTACACGGAGGACAACCCCGTGCGAGCACTCTCCATCGTGGGCGTTGCCGGGCTGATCGCCTCGGGCCTCGCCGTCGCCACCCCGGCACAGGCCGCCGCAGCGCCGGACATCCCGGTCGCCAACGTGAAGGCCCACCTCACCCAGCTCCAGAGCATCGCCACCGCCAACGGCGGCAACCGGGCCCACGGCCGGCCCGGATACCTGGCCTCGGTCACGTACGTGAAGAACCTGCTGGACGCGGCCGGCTTCACGACCACCCAGCAGTCGTTCACCTACAACGGGGCGACCGGCTACAACCTGATCGCCGACTGGCCGGGCGGCGACACGTCCGACACCCTGATGATCGGCGGGCACCTGGACAGCGTCACCGCCGGACCCGGCATCAACGACAACGGATCCGGCTCGGCGGGCATCCTCGAAGTCGCGCTCCAGGTCTCCCGCTCCTCCTTCCAGCCCGACCGGCACCTGCGTTTCGCCTGGTGGGGAGCGGAGGAGCTGGGGCTGCGCGGCTCGACGGCGTACGTCAACTCGCTGACCACGGCCCAGAAGGCGGCGATCACCGGGTACCTGAACTTCGACATGATCGGCTCGCCGAACCCCGGCTACTTCCTCTACGACGGGGACAACTCCGACGGCACCGGATCCGGCCCCGGCCCGGCCGGCTCGGCACAGATCGAGGCCACCCTCGCCGCGTACTTCACCTCGATCGGCGTGCCGACCCGCGGCACCGACTTCGACGGCCGCAGCGACTACGGCCCGTTCATCGCCGCCGGCATCCCGGCCGGCGGCATCTTCACCGGCGCCGAGGGCACCAAGACGTCCGCGCAGGTCAGCCTCTGGGGAGGTACGGCCACCCGCTTCGACCCGTGCTACCACGCGTCGTGCGACACCACGTCGAACATCAACGACACCGCGCTGGACCGCAACAGTGACGCCATCGCGTACTCGGTGTGGACGCTCGCCGACGGTGGCACCACCACGCCGCCCGGCACCACGGTCTGGTCCGACGGGCTGGAGACCGCGACCGGCTGGACCCAGGGCACGACCGACACCGCCACCGCCGGCCGGCTGGAACGCGGCAACCCGGAGGCGACCACCAGCTCCGGCGTCGCCACCCAGCTGAACGCGGCCGCCGAAGGCAGCTACGCCCTGGTCACCGGGGCCACCGCCGGCGCCAGCGCGGGCGCCAACGACCTGGACGGCGGCATCACCACGATCACCTCGCCGTCGATCACCCTGCCGACCGGCACGTTGACGCTCAGCCTGTCCTGGTACCTGGCCTACCTGAACAACGCGACCTCGGCCGACTACCTGCGGATCCGGGTGGTGTCCGGGACGACCACGACGACCGTGCTCAGCCAGACCGCGGCGGCGGCCAACAAGGCGGCGGCCTGGACGACCGCCACGGCGAACCTCTCGTCGTACGCGGAACAGACGATCCGCATCCAGGTGGAGGCAGCCGACGCCGGCACCGCCTCACTGGTCGAGGCAGCCGTCGACAACCTCGTGATCACGCGCGCGTAGAACGGGATCCGCCCGCCGGCCGTCGTGCCGGCGGGCTTCTCCGTGCTCCGGCGCCGGCCCGGCGGGAATCCTCAACCCCGGGTGCTCCCGGCCGATCAGGGACCTCAGTCCCTGCCCCGGCCCAGAGAAGGAGCACCGCCCATGACGCAGCCCGCCGGATGGTATGCCGATCCGAGCGGCCTGCCGGCGCAACGCTGGTGGGACGGCCGGCAGTGGACCGACCACGTCCAGCCCGGCGGCACCCCGACGCCGCCGCCGAACGGATACTTCCCACCGGTTCCACCGAGCGGCCCGGCCGCCCCGGGCGCGCACACGGTCGCGCCGGACAACCCGGAGCAGGCTCCGCTCTACGCCACCCAGCCGGCCGGATTCCAGCACGGCGGCCTGCCCACCCTCTCCGAGTCCCGGCCGGCTGCTCCCCCGCCGCACCCGGAGGTGCCGACCGCGCCGTACTCGATGCCGCCGGTCGACGCCGTCGCCGAACGCCTCGGTTTCGCCTCACCGGCACCCGCGCCGCGGCCCGCGGCCCCGGCGGGCTGGCGGCGGATGGCCGGCCCGGTGGCGCTCGCGCTGGTCGCGGCGATCGTGCTGGCCCTGGTCACCTTCATCCTGCTGGGCCACTGACCGCTCGGCGGCTGACCGCTCTCGGTCAGCCGCCGGGAGCACACCGAGAGCGTTTCGAGAGCGCCGTCGGCGATCCTGGGTCCACGCCGGGCGGGGTTCACGCCCCAAGCTGTAGCCCCGCCCGGCCCTCCAGACCACCAGCCGTCGCCCACCACGGTCAAAGCGCCCGCGAACCACCGTGAGCGACGGCCCGCGGCCTCAGCCGTCGCCCACCACGGTCAAACCACCCGCAAAACCACCGTGAGCGACGGCCCGCGGCCTCAGCCGTCGCCCAGCACGGTCACGGCACCCCCGAAACCACCGTGAGCGACGGCTGGCGGTTCAGTCGCTGGACAGGTCGCGGTGGATCGCCCACAGGGCCACCGGGATCGCGGCAGCCGTCCAGGCCAGCAGGTACAGCAGGGCCTTCGTGTTGCCGCCGGAGGCCATCGCGAACGACCCGAACGGCAACCCGATCGCCATCCGGTTGATGATCCCCTCGGCGAACAACAGCCAGGCGAAAGCGCCGCCGATCAGCCACAACGGACGCCGGACCACCGCGGTGCACAGTGTCCCGAAGACCGCCATCACCGGCGCCACCAGCACCGTCGACCGGTAGTGGGCGGCGTTGTCGTCGAGCAGCACGGCCACCCCGCTGACCGCGGCCAGCAGCGTGCCGAGCAGCGCCGCCGAGAAGCACTGGGCGATCAGGACCCGCCAGCGGTGCGGATGGTTCAGGTAGACGAGGACCATCGTCCGGTGCTGGAAGTGCTGCGCGGTCACGGTGACGGCGATGCCGAAGGCGCCCAGCCCGGCGAAGAGCGACCAGGCCTCCCGGCTGAACCAGCCGAACAGCGCGGCCATGAACGCGAACCCGATCAGCGCGAGCCACGACGACATGATGCTGACGCTGCGGTACAACTCGCTACGCACGACGGCGATCATCGGGCCTCCGACACGCTCATGAAGATGTCCTCCAGGTTCTGGGACTCGGCCACCAGCTCGTAGACCGGGACCTGCGCGGCGAACGCGATGTCACCGGCCTCCTCCGGGCTCAGACCCGAGACGAACAGGAACGGCCCCTCCGGTACGACGTTCGCGCCCTGATGTTCGAAGGCCTTGGCCAGCCGTTCCATGTCGGCGCCACGCACCCGGAGCCGGGCGGTGCCGGTCAGCTCGGCCAGCGTCCCGGACGCCAGGATCCGGCCCCGCCCGATGATCACCACGTCGTCGACGAAGTGTTCCAGCTCGGCCAGCAGATGACTGGAGATCAGCACGGTGCCCCCGCCCGCCGCGTGCGCCAGCAGCAACTCCCGGAGCCAGGCCATGCCCGGCGGGTCCAGGCCGTTCGCCGGTTCGTCGAGCACCAGCACGGACGGTTCGCCGAGCAGGGCGGTCGCCACCGCGAGGCGCTGTCTCATGCCGAGCGAGTAGTCACCGGTCCGCTTGGTGGCGGCGTCCTCGAGGCCCACGTACTCCAGCAGCCGGCCGACCCGTTCGCGCGGGAAGCCGCCGAGCAGCGCCTGGGTGCGCAGGCGGGCGTACCCGGATTGGCCCGGATGGCTCAAGCCCTGCTCGATGACCGCGCCGACGTGCCGGACCGGGTGGTCGAGCTCCCGGTAGCGGCGGCCGTTGATCAGCGCGGCGCCCCTGGTGGGCCGGGTCAGCCCGAGCAGAATCCGCAGCGTGGTGCTCTTGCCGGAGCCGTTGAGCCCGAGCAGGCCGGTGACCCGGCCGGGAGCGGCGGTGAACGTCACGTCACGAACCGCGTCGATCTTCCCGTAGGTCTTCGTCAGATCCCGGATCTCGATCATGCCGGGCATTCTCCCGGCCCCTGTCAAGGCCCCGGACGGTAACTGTTCGATCACTCCGATCGGCGGCCGGAGTCCGAAGTGACCGATCATGGATAGACGGATGCGCTTGGGGTATGTGACGGCTAGCGTGCCCAGCACGTGGTTCGGTCAGTCCCAGCCCTCCGGCGGAAGGACCGCATGTCCGGAAACGGTTCGCCGGCTCATCGTGCGCCGAGTTCGGTGCAGCGCAACCGCCTGATCGCCGTCGGCGCGGGTGTGGCGCTGCTGGTGATCCTGCTCTTCGCGCTGCTGGCCTACTGCACGCAACCGGACGATCCGGGCTCGACGACCGCGGATCCCGGGAGCAGCGTGAGCGCGCCGGCCGACGGTTCGGCGCCGCCGCCGAACGGAGGCGGCGAAGCCGCACCGGCGCCCAGCGCAGGCACGCCCGGTGAAGACACGCCCGGTGAGAGCACGCCGGGCGCGCCTGAGGAGAGCACCCCGGGCACGCCGACCGAGGAGGTCACCACCGCCGATCCCACCGGCGGGCCCGGCGGGACCGGCCCGGAGCAGACGTCCACGCCGGCGGGTGGTGTGGACGCCGGCGGTGGCAGCCAGACCGACGGCCGCCGGCTCGCTCTTCTGGTGACGGGTGGATTCCTCCTGGTCGCGGCGGCCGTCGTTGGCACGTACGCCATCCGTCGCCCTCTGCACCACCGCTGACCGTGACCCTGCCGCACATCCGTGACCGCCGGGCGGCGGCGTTCGCTGTCGTCCTGGCGCTGCTCGGCGCCGTGACCGTCTCGCTCGGGCTGCGCACCGACGACGCCCTGCCGCCGCTTCCGGTCTCCTCGCCGGCTCCGCCGGCGTCGGTGAAGGCGGCGCCGGCACCGGTGAAGGCCCTGAAACGGGCGCTTCCGGTGCGTCTGCGGATTCCGGCGATCGGTGTGGACACCAGCATCATGCAGCTGGGGCTGCAACGGGACGGGTCTCTGGAGGTGCCGCCGCTGCGCGGCGACGCGCCGGCCGGCTGGTACCGCGATTCGCCGACGCCGGGCGAGACCGGCGCGTCGGTGCTGGCCGGGCATGTGGACACGGCGCGGGACGGCCCGGCGGTCTTCTTCCGGTTGCGGGAGCTCAAGACCGGAGATCCGATCACGGTACGGCGTGCCGACGGCACCGTGGCGACGTTCCGGGTGTCACGGGTCGCGCTGTATGCCAAGCGGGACTTCCCGACGGCCGAGGTGTACGCGCCGATCGACCGCCCGGGGCTCCGGCTGATCACGTGCGGCGGCGCCTTCGACCGCAGCGAGGGTAGCTACCGGAGCAACGTGGTGGTGTTCGCCGATGCCTCGCGTTAGGGGTCCGAAACCGCTTCCGGGACCGGTTCCACCCCTCTTTTCGGTCAGCTTGGTTCCGGAACTCGCCAGGTTCATACCGATCTTCGCGGTATGCCGGTTCAGCCTGCTTGACATGGAGCTTCGACGATTGGTTCTGTGACGGGCATCATTGCGATCTTGTTTCGGAAGGAATCCCTCCGCATGACGAGACCCCGCCCGATCCGACGTGCCGCCGCGGTGGCTCTCACCCTCGGGCTCGCCCTCAGCGTGGCGCCGGCTCTGCCGGCCTCCGCGCACGGTTGGACCGCCGGCGTCCAGAACCTCGGCCCCAACGTCACCGTCTTCGACCCGAGCACGCCGGTCAGCCAGATCCAGGCCACCCTGGACGCGACCTACGCCAAGCAGGTCGACAACGAGATGGGTACGGCCCGGTACGCGTACCTGTTCAAGCCGGGCACCTACGGCACCGCCGAGCAGCCGCTCCAGATCAAGGTCGGTTACTACACGGAGATCTCCGGTCTCGGGGCCAACCCCGGGGATGTGGTGATCAACGGCAAGGTCGAGGCGTACAACCGCTGCCTCGGCTCCGACCCGGCGAACCCGAACTGCATCGCGCTGGTCAACTTCTGGCGCACCCTGTCCAACCTGACCGTCAACATCAACGGCGCCGGCCAGGACGGCTGCCGCCAGACGGCCAACTTCTGGGCCGTGTCGCAGGCCGTCTCGCTGCGCCGCACCCAGTTCACCGGCGGCACCCTGTCGCTGATGGACTACTGCACCGCCGGTCCGCAGTACGCCTCCGGTGGTTTCATCGCCAACTCGAAGCTGCCGAACACGGTCAACGGTTCGCAGCAGCAGTGGCTCACCCGCAACAGCGAGGTGGAGAGCTGGTCCAACGCCGTGTGGAACCAGGTCTTCGCCGGCGTCACCGGAGCGCCCGACGACTCGGCGTTCCCGAACCCGCCGTACACCACGCTGCCGACCACCCCGGTCAGCCGGGAGAAGCCGTTCCTGTTCGTCGACGCCAAGGGCAAGTACCAGGTCCGGGTGCCCGCGGCCAAGCGCAACACGGCCGGCTCCTCGTGGACCGACACCTCCGGCCGTACCATCGCGCTCTCCGATTTCTACGTCGCGAAGCCCGGTGACTCGGTCGCGAAGATCAACCTCCAGCTGGCCCTCGGAAAGAACCTGCTGCTCACGCCGGGCGTCTACGACATCGCCCAGAGCATCCACGTGTTCCGCCCGAACACCGTGGTGCTCGGCCTCGGCCACGCCACGCTGACCGCGGTCAACGGCTCGATCCCGCTGGACGTCGCCGACGTCCCCGGCGTGATCGTCGCCGGCGTCACCATCGACGCCGGCACCAAGGAGTCGCCGGTCCTGCTGCGCGTCGGACGCCAGCACGGCCTCGGCTTCACCTCGGCGGCCAACCCGACCACGCTCAACGACGTGTACTTCCGCGTCGGTGGCCCGCACATCGGCAAGACCAACATCGCGCTCGAGGTGAACAGCGACGACGTGCTGATCGACCACACCTGGGTGTGGCGCGGCGACCACGGCGTCGAGGGCTTCACCAACGGCGTGAACGGCGACACCGACCGGTGGAAGACCAACACCGGGCGGTACGGCGCGGTCATCAACGGCGACGACGTCACCGCGACCGGCCTGTTCGTCGAGCACTTCCAGAAGTACAACACCGTCTGGAACGGCGAGCGCGGCACCACCGTGCTGTACCAGAACGAGCTGCCGTACGACCCGCCCACGCAGGCCGACTGGATGAACGGATCGGTCGAGGGCTACGCCGGTTACAAGGTCGGCGCCCGGGTGCGGTCGCACAAGCTCTACGGCGGTGGCGTCTACGTGTTCAACCAGAACAACCCGTCGATCCACACGGAGAACGGGTTCGAGGTACCGAACACGCCCGGTGTGCAGCTGAAGCACATCATGACCGTCAACCTCAGCGCCGGCATCGTCGACCACGTGGTCAACGGCGTCGGTGAGGCGGCGGACACCACGAAGGTCGGCCAGCCGGTCTTCGTGACGAACTACCCGGCAGTCCCGTAAGGAACGCTGGTGGTCACCCGGTTACGGGGCGGGTGACCACCAGCACCGGACGGCCCGCCTTCTCGATCAGGGTCAACGGCACACTGCCCAGCAGCCGCTGCGCCATCACCGGGCGCACGCTGGAACCGGTCACGATCAGGTCGGCCCGCTGCTCCCCGGCGAACCGGATGATCTGCTCGGCCGGGCGGCCCGGCAGGACCGTACGCGTCGCCTCGATGCCGGCCGCCGCCAGCCGTGCCGTGGCCGCCTCCGCCGCCTTCTCCGCCCGCTCGATGTAGACACTGCGTGGCAGCGGCGCCAGATGCTCGATCTCCAGCTCGTCCACCGCGACCACCGCGACCGACGCGCCGGTCTGCCTGACCAGATCGGCGACCGCATCGGTCACCCACGGCTGCTCCGTCTCGGGGTTTGCGGCGAGCACGATATGCATGTCACTCAAGGTACGCGTAACGTCACTTATCCGCAGTGGACCTTTTTAGGGAGCACTCATGGCGGATGTGGCACCGGCCTCCCAGCAGCCGGAACTCAACCGTGTCATCGGCCCGGCCCTCCTGCTGCTCTTCGTGGTCGGCGACATCCTCGGCACCGGCGTGTACGCGCTGACCGGCAAAGTCGCCAACGAGGTCGGTGGCGCGGTGTGGCTGCCGTTCCTGCTGGCGTTCGTGGTCGCGCTGCTCACCGCGTTCAGCTACCTGGAACTGGTCACCAAGTACCCGCGGGCGGCCGGGGCGGCGCTCTACACCCACAAGGCGTTCGGGCTGCACTTCCTCACGTTCATGGTGACGTTCGCGGTGATGTGCTCCGGGCTCACCTCGGCGTCCAGCGCGTCCAAGGCGTTCGCCGGCAACTTCGCCAAGGCCTTCGACCTCTCGCTCGGGGACGGCATCGCCCTCACCGCGGTCGCGCTCGGCTTCATCACCCTCGTCGCGCTGATCAACTTCCGCGGCGTCGGTGAGAGCGTCAAGGCCAACGTGGTGCTGACCTGCGTCGAACTCACCGGGCTGCTGATCGTGATCGGCGTCGGCGCGTGGGCGCTCGGCGGCGGCAACGGCGACCTGTCCCGGCTCACCGAGTTCAACACCCCGCCCGGCGAGAGCGTGCTCCTGTCGGTCACCGCCGGAACCGCCCTGGCCTTCTTCGCCATGGTCGGCTTCGAGGACTCGGTCAACATGGCCGAGGAAACCCGCGATCCGGTACGGATCTTCCCCAAGGTGATGCTCATCGGCCTCTGTGTGACCGGGGCGATCTACGTGCTCGTGGCCGTCTCGGCGGTGGCGCTCGTCCCGCCCAGCGAACTCGGCGCCGGCGACACCCCGCTGCTCAAGGTCGTGTCGGCCGGGGCGCCCGGGTTCCCGCTGACGGTGTTCGCGTTCATCACGATGTTCGCGGTCGCCAACTCGGCACTGATCAACATGATGATGGCGAGCCGGCTGCTCTACGGGATGGCGAACGAACGGGTCCTGCCCACCGCCCTGGGGAAGGTGCACCGCACCCGCCGCACCCCATGGGTCGGCATCGTCTTCACCACGGTCATCGCGTTCGGGCTGATCTGGTTCGCCGACCTCACCGCGCTCGGCGGGACCACGGCGCTGCTCCTGCTCTGCGTCTTCACCGTGGTCAACATCGCGGTGCTGGTGCTGCGGCGCGACCCGGTCTCCCACCGGCACTTCCGGGCGCCCACCGTGATCCCGGTCATCGGGGCGGTCGCCTGCGCGTTCCTGGCCAGCCCGCTGTCCGGGCGGGCCGCGGCCGACTACCGGGTGGCCGGGGTGCTGCTGCTCATCGGGGTGGTCCTGTGGGTGATCACCTATCTGTCCAACCGGTTCATTCCGGGTGTCGTCTCCCGTACCTGATCGGGTGACCGGTCGTTTGACGGTTGTCCCGCGCCTTTGGTGTAAATCCCCCGGACGTCGCAGGTGGTAGCTGTTCGACGTTGGTCGACACCCACGTCGAGACAGCTCATCGGGATGTGCAAAGCTGCCCGCTACCACAAGCACCCTCCTCTCCTGTCCGGAGGCCCGATATGGCATCATTCCTCTACTTTGTTGCCGGGCTCGTGATCGGCGCGATAGGCGGCTGGCTGGTCTGGGGACGCCGCACCGGCGCCACCGCGACCACCAAGCCCGCCTCGGCGGTTGTTGCCGCCCCGGCCGTCGCCGAGAGCCCCACCGCCGACAACGACGCGGCGGCCGTACCCACCACGCCCTCTACCGAAGCCTCGGACACCCCCACCGAGCCCACCGCGTCCACCCCCGCCGACGCCGCCGCGGACGTCTCGCCGGCCGCTGCTGAGCCGGCCGCCGTGGAGCCGGCCGCCGTGGAGCCGGCCGCTGAGGTCTCGACCACCGAGTCGATCGCTGCGGCCGAGAAGCCGGCTTCGGACGACGCCGAGGAGAAGGCCGGGAGCACGGAGCCCGCCGGGGCCGAGGCGGACGCCGAGACCAAGTCTGAGCCGGCTGCCGCCGAGTTCGCCGCCACCGAGCCGGTCGCCATCGTCGACGAGCCGGTCGCGGAGAGCCCCGCCGACTCCGACGAGCCGACGGTGAAGCTCTCGAACGGCAAGGCCGCCCAGGCCGAGACCACCGTGGACGAGGCCGCCCCCGCGACCGTCGTCTCCGAGCCCGTCGCGGTCGTGACCCCGGCCGCCGAGCCGGTCGCCGCACCCGAGCCGGAGCCGGCCACCGCACCCGAGCCGGCCGCCGTCGCCGAGCCCGCGCCCATTGCCGAGCCGGTTGCCGCGCCCGAGCCCGTCGCGGCCGCCGAGCCGGTCGCCGCGCCCGAGCCGGTCGCCGCCCCGGAGCCCGTCGCGGCCCCGGAGCCGGTGGTTCCGGCGCAGGCCGTCATCACCGCCGAGCCGGACCTCGTGGGCACGCCCGCGCCGGTCGCCCAGCCCGACGACCTCACCAAGATCCCCGGCATCGGCCCGAAGGTCGCGATCGCACTGGCCGCAGCCGGCATCACCACCTACGCGAAGCTGGCCGACTCGGACGTGACCAGCCTCAAGCAGGCGATCAACGCGGCCGGCATGCGTGGTTCGGCGAGTCTCGCCACGTGGCCGGAGCGCGCCCGCGAACTGGTGGGCGCAAACATCTGAACCCCGGGTGGGCGCCCACCAGGCACCCACCGCACGGACAAGGCGTGGCCCGGTGCACCGAGAGGCACCGGGCCACGCCTTTCGCATGCCCAGACCGCCAGCCGTCGCTGACACCTGGAATGCGCACACCATTCCAGCGGTGAGCGACGGCTGGCGGTCTGCAAACGCCCCAGCCGTCGCCCACACATGCAATACGGACGGCATTCCAGCGGTGAGCGACGGCTGGCGGTCCGGGTGGGGGCTGGTTGCAGGGCGGTTGTTGCCCAGGTCACTTGGAAAAGTTGCAGCTGGGGAGTGGGGTGGACGATGTATCCGGCTGTCCCCGAGGGGCGCAACCGGAGAGCAACCGAGGAGCCACGATGAAGGTCATTGCCGCGTCGTCCTTTAGCTACGACAGCTCGGCTGCGTACGGCCGGTTGCAGAGTGCCCGGGCCAAGCTCGTCACCGATCAGATTCCGTGTGCCGCCGCGCCGTCCGTCATCACCGCCGACCGGGCCGCTGTCGTCCGCGCCGAGGCCGAGGTGGCCAAGATCGAGGCGGCTCGCGCGGGTGAGGTGGCCGCCTTCCAGCGCAGCGGCCAATTCCTGGACGTCTTCGCCTGAAGCCGCCGCAGACCGCACCACCGCACCCGCCACCCGCTGGTGATCTGATGCGGTCAGCGGGGCGGGGATGCGTGGTGCCGGGCCGCTTCCGCCCGGCGGGCGCGGTTCGGCCTGGACGGACCGCCTGGCTTGCGGGGTAGCCCGGGTTCGGGATCGGTTGCGGTTGTCCGAGGGGTGGGGCGTACCGCCGCAAGGGTTTGATCTGACTCGGACAACAACGCGGGCGGCGAGTGACGCAAGGTTTCCGCGTGACGCGTATCCGTCACATTGACGGACGCCCACGTCAGGCCACCGGATCCGGTGAATTCCGGGAAATTTTCGTGACTGGGCGGCGCGTCCGGAAGAGCATGGAATGAGAGCAGTCCACGGGTTCGGCTGAGCAACATCACCGCAGGTAGATCGACATCTGCACGTCCGCACAATCGATCATGAATAGGGCGCTGGAAAGCGAGATCAAAAACGCTCCGCGAGGGAGAAAACGCGGTTCGTAATCTTCTCGGGGTTTCGTGTCCGGCCTCGGCATCGCACCATGGATGACGGGTGATGCATTCGATGAACGGGCGACGAGTTGCGGTAGTCATCAGCGTCGAGCAGCACGACGATCCCGTGTTGCGGCGATTCTCCGTGCCGTCGGCCGATGTGCCGGCGTTCGCCGAGGTGCTCGGCGATCCGGCGCTCGGCGGGTTCGAGGCGGCGCATCTGCGGGATCCCGGGGCGCGGGAGGCCTACGGGCGGGTCAAGTCCCTGTTCGAGGGGCGTGACCAGGAGGATTGTGTCCTCCTCTACTTCCGGGGCGTGATGCTGACCGGGCCCGGCGGAGGGCTGTACCTGGCCGCCGCCGACACCGTGATGGGCCGGCCCACCGACACCGCGATCGATGTGGCGCAGATCGCCGTGCTCATGCAGCGCAGCCGTGCCGGGCAGGCGGTGATCCTGCTCGACGGGCGCACCGGCGGCCCGGTCGACGCCGGTCACCACTTCCGGGCGTCCCGTTCCGCCGAATGGCAGAGCCGCGTCGTCATCGCCGCCACGCCGCGCCCGGAGCCGCCCACGTTCGCCGGCATGATCGCCGAAGGCGTGTCCGGCGGCGCCGCCGACCGTGACCGGGACGGCTTCATCGGCATCAGCGAACTCTACGACCACCTGCGCGAACGTGACCCCAGCGTGCGGCAGTGGGTGTTCGGCTCGGGGCGGCAGCCGTGGCTGGCCCGGGTCCGCCGGCCCGGCAGCGACCAGATGGCCCTGATCGCCCAGCTCGCGATCGCCGCCGCCGGCAACGATCTGTCCCGCGCCGTCGAGGCCCGCGAAGCCCTGCGCCGCCTCGCCACCGGTGAGGGCCGGGTCGCCGCCGCCGCGACCGCCGCGCTACGCCGCACCTCGATCCGCATCGCCGAACCGTCCCTCGACTTCGGCGCCGTCGCCCCCGGAACCCGCCAGCTCGCCGCCGAGATCGCCGTCCAGGGTCCGCCGCTGGCCGCCGCGTCCGTGGTGTCGACCGACGCCGAAGGCCTGCACGCCCGCCTCGAAGGCAACCTGCTGCGGGTGTCCTGGTTCCCGACCGTGGGGCGTCTCGACGGCGCGGTCACCCTGGACGGCCCGGCCGGGGCGGCTCGGCTCGCCGTCACCGGGTCGGTCTCCGCGGACGCCGCCGCCGGCGGGAACGGCACGCCACCCACCGGCTCACCGGCCGGCGTTCCATCGGCGCCGCCGGCCGGTGGGGTCGTCGGGTGGGGCGCTAGTTGGGCTCTGCCCAGCAGCGACGTGGCCTGGCCGGGCGAGTCGGCCTGGCCCGGCGAGAACTCCGACAGCGCCTGGCCCGGCGAGGCCGACTGGCAACCGGCTTCGTCTCCGCCGGCCTCGCCGGTCCCACCGGTCCCGGCAGGCGACCCGGCCTGGTCTCCGTCGGTCCCGGCAGACGATCCGGCTTCGTCGTCTCCGCCGGTCCCGGCAGGCGATTCTTCAAACCCGTCATCTGGTACGGGCAGAGCCGCCCCCGAATCGAGTCCACCCGTCGCCGCGTCCGCCAGTGGACCACCTGCGCCCGCGGTGGGGCGGGGTGTGTCGCCCTGGGCCCCGATCAGCGGGCCACCGGCTGCCGGAGGATGGGCTCAGCGGCCGGTGAGTGGCCAGCCGGAGCCGGTGAGCGGCCCGACGATCGGTCCCGCGGATGCTGCGTCGCCCGGTCAGCCGTCGGCTCGCACGTCTGGTCCGGTGAGTGGGGCGCCGGTTGGGCAGGCTGCGGGTTCCGGGACGTTCGACAGCGGTGAACCGATCGGGGCTGGCGAGGAGGCGCTGCTCGTCGCGCCAAAGGCCACTGTCCGGGGGTCCTTCCCGGTGGTGGCGGCGCCGGAGGTTCCGACGATTCCGCAGGTTCCGACGGTTCCGCGCGAGGACCGGGCCGAGGGGACTCCGGACGCGGGTCCCGCACCGGAAGACTCTCCATCGGCCGGCGCCACGGCTGGGCCGCTCAGCCCTGTGACCTCCGGTACCGACGCAGACGCCGATCCCGGTACCGATGCCGCCAGCGCCAGCGCCGGCGCCGGCGCCGATGCCGATGCCGATGCCGACCAGTCGGCCATCCGGCCGGAAGCGCCCACGCCCGCCACGGGATGGCCGGAGCCTTCCTCTTCATCGAGTCACCGCGCCGATTCTTCCGATATTTCGGATATCGGCGGAGAGTTGAACGGCGTGAGCGAGCCATCGGCTCCACCGGAGATGGCTGAGCCGTCGCCCGGCACGACGGAGGCCGAGTTCGGTGCGGGCCCGAGCCTGCCCCTCCAGTCTGTTCACGATGGTTCCACGGCCTCGGCTCATGATGGCAGCACGGTCCCGGCTCACCATGGCAGCACGGTCCCGGCTCACCATGGCAGCACGGTCCCGGCTCACCATGGCACGACGGCCTCGGCCGCTGACACTGACGTCTCCGGCCAGGAGATCACTGCGGCCGGTGACTCGACGGATCAGGGCACGACGGCTTCCAGCGGATCGGATGCCTCGGTGGGCCTGGTTGGTGGCGTCGGTGGCGCAGATGCCGCGCCGGAGGATCGAGCCGGTGTCGCGGATGGTGAGTCTCCGAGAGCGGACGATCGTCCGGCCGAATCCGCTGACGGGCCCGGAACGCTGGGCGATCCGTCTGCGAGCGAGCAGACCGACCCGGACCGGACGGCTCATGAATCGGCAGGTCCGGCGGACGGGGCGGCACCCGCTGCGAACGAGCCAGCCGACCCGAATCGGGAATCGGCAGGTCCGGCGGATGAATCGGCGCGCGCTGCGAACGAGCCGGCCAACCCGAATCGGGAATCGGCAGGCCCGGCAGATGAGCCGGCGCGCGCTGCGAACGAGCCAGCCGACCCGAATCGGGAATCGGCAGGCCCGGCGGATGAGCCGGCGCGCGCTGCGAGCGAACCGGCCGATTCACGGTCCGGGTCGGCGGATGGATCGGCACGCGCTGCGAGCGAGCGGGCCGGGTTCGCCGGTGGCTGGGGCGCTGCGGCTGGGGCGATGGCGTGGCCCGGTGGGAACTCCGGCACCTGGGGGCGGTCCGATCCGGATGGGGTCTGGCCGGCCGCGGGGCGGAAGCCCGGGCAGCCCGCCACCCCGGAAGAGACGGACAACGGGCACCCACAGACAGCCGATCATGCGGGTGCCGGTGCGGGCGATCGGTCCGCGCCATCCGTCTCCGCGGCGGGCGATCGGTCCGAGCCATCCGTCTCCGCAGCGGGCGATCGGTCCGAGCCATCCGTCTCCGCAGCGGGCGATCGGTCCGAGCCATCCGTCTCCGCTGCGGGCGACCCCTCCGGTGGCGAGCGGGATACCGCCCCGGGGACGGCCGACGAGTCCAGCCGAGCCGCTACACAGAGCGGTGCGCCAGACGGGTCGTCCAGCGATCCGCTGTCCGGCACGTCGGCTGGATCGTCCGTTCATTCGGTGGCCGGCGCTTCGGGTGCGGCGCCCGGGAACGGGGCGCCCGTTCCGGCGCCTCGGCAGCCCGCCGATGACAGTGCGCCGTGGCTGACGGCGCCGGCCGGGTCGGTACCGGACGTGCCGGGCCAGACGAAGCAGCCGCAAGCCGAACCGGCCGAGGCCGGGTCCGGGCCGGCGGCGTTCGCGGACGCGGGGGCCGGCTCGGCGGCGGGCCGGGGATGGGCCGCGGAAGAGCAGCAGGGCGTCCCGGCGAGCCCGTGGGGGACCTCGCCGGCGAGTGCGGAAACCCGGAGCAGCGGACACTCCGGGCCGGACACGCACGCCGCGACATGGCCGGCCGGACCGGACGCGACTCCCGCCTCGGGTGCACCGTGGCCGGTTTCGCCTCCGGCAGCGACCGGGCCGGTTCACGACGCGCCCTGGCCGCGTACATCCGGAGCAGCCGAAACCGCCTCGAGCGACCTGGGCACGACTTGGCCGCAGAACGGACCCGGTGGCGGCGGCGGCGGTGCCGGTGCCGGTGCCGGCGGCGGCGGCGGCGGCGGCGATGCTGACACGACTGCTGTTCAAGGGGTGGCTCCGCAAGGGGCGGACCCGGCTCCGGGCGGCGGCTGGCCGGTTGCTCCGACCAGTGGATGGCCGACTTCTCCGGCGTCACCCTGGCCGGGGACGGACGCCTGGAACG
Source organism: Actinoplanes sp. NPDC026670 (assembly GCF_040638175.1). Classification (NCBI taxonomy): domain Bacteria; kingdom Bacillati; phylum Actinomycetota; class Actinomycetes; order Micromonosporales; family Micromonosporaceae; genus Actinoplanes; species Actinoplanes sp. NPDC026670. The sequence continues at coordinate 36,516 of NZ_JBEZXU010000016.1, read as the reverse complement.
CGGCCGCGCCGACCAGCGCCTACGGTGCGGGCACCACATATCCGGGACAGCCGGTCAGCGGTCAGCCCGGCGGCGGCTACCCCGGCGGCGCGGCCGGAACCGGAGTCACCGAGAGCGGACCGGGCACCGCCCAGGCAGGCAGCGGACCGGGCGCCGGCTACGCCATCGGGAGTGGCCCGGGTGCCGGAGCTGGGCCGGGTACCGGCTACGCCGGAAGCGGCCCGGGGGCCGGGTATGCGGGAAGTGGCTCGGGGGCCGGGTATGCGGGAAGTGGCTCGGGGGCCGGGTATGCAGGAAGTGGCCCGGGGGCCGGGTATGCAGGAAGTGGCCCGGGGGCCGGGTATGCAGGAAGTGGCCCGGGGGCCGGAAGTGGGCCGGGGGTGGCGGGCCAGGCCGGGAGTGGACGGCCTCCGCGGACCGGGTATCCGGCCGGCTACCAGGGCGGGTTCGCCGGGGGCAACGGCGGGGGCGGCTACGACGACGGGAACGGCGGGACGGGGTATCCGCCGGGGGCGGGCGGTCCCCCGTACCCGCAGAAGAAACCGCGCCGCAAGGCGCCGCTGATCGTCGCCGGTGTCGTCGTGCTCGCATTGCTCGCCGGCGGGTCCTATCTGGGGGTGCGGTATGCGCTGGCCGGCGGCCAGCCGGAGGCGGCGCCGCAGCGGACCGTGACGCCGGAGCAGACGCAGACGGAGCCGGGCGGTCCGGCGAGTGTGCCGGCGACCGATCCGGCCGGGACCGAGGTCCCGGCGCCGCCGAGCCTGGCGAAACCGGTGGTGGTGGACCGGATCAATCTCGGTCAGGAGCCGGAGGGCGTGGCGGTCTCGCCGGACAACAAGACGATCTACGTGGCCGACCAGAACTCGAAGGACGTGCACATCGTCGACGTGAAGTCGAAGAAGATCGACGTGGTGAAGGTGCCGAACACGCCACGGTTCCTGGCGCTGTCGGCGGACGGCGGGCGGCTGTACGTGACGCTGTTCGAGAACAACTTCACCGGCAACGGGCTCGCGGTGATCGACACGGCGTCGAAGTCGCTGGTGAAGACGATCCGGACCGGGCCGCGGCCGTTCGAGCCGGCGGTCGCCCCGGACGGCCGGGTGTGGGTGCCGATCCACAACGGGGCGCGGGTGGAGATCTACGATCCGCAGTCGCTGACCGAGGCGGCGCGGATCTCGGTTCCGCCGAACCCGCACTGGATCGTGTTCACCCCGGACGGGCGGACCGCGTTCACCGCGAACCACGAGTCGAGTCAGATCTCGGTGGTGAACGTGGCCGACGGGCTGGTCCGGAAGAACTTCAAGGTGGGCCGGTCACCGCACGCGCTGGCGGTCACCCCGGACGGCACGCGGCTCGTGGTGACCAACTACGACCTGGACACCGTCGAGGTGTACGACACCGGCGACCAGCGGCTGGTGCACCGGGTCAACGTGGGCCGGGAACCACAGGCGGTGATGATCTCCGCGGACTCCAAGCACGCGTACATCGTGAACGAGGGCTCGGACAACCTGTCGGTGATCGCGCTCGGTGACGGCAAGGTGGTGTCGACGGTCGCGGTCGGGGACAGCCCGCGGGTCAATGCGATCGCGCCGGACGGCCGGCGGCTGTACGTGACCGACGGCCGCGGAAAGACGGTTACCGTGCTGAGAACGACCGAGGAGTGATGATTCCCTGGTAGCGTCGCGCCATGTCGACGGATTCACGTTTGCAGTCGCTCATGGCGCGGGAGCGCGCCACCTTCGCCGACCGTCATCCGGGTTCGCGGGCCGCGTACTCCAGATCTGATCATCTCTTCGGTCGTGTCCCGATGACCTGGATGAACAAGACTGCCGGCGATTTCCCCATCTACCTGGAGAAAGCGAACGGTAACCGGATCGTCGACGTCGACGGGAACGAGTTCGTCGACTTCGCTCTCGGGGACACCGGCGCGATGGCCGGCCACTCCCCCGCCCCGGTCGTCGCCGCGGTCACTGAGCGTGTCCAGCGTGGTCTGGCCACCATGATGCCGACCGAGGACGCGGCGATCGTCGGCGCCGAACTGGCCCGCCGGTTCGGGCTGCCGGCGTGGAGTTTCGCGCTGACTGCCACCGACGCGAACCGTTGGGCGATCCGCCTGCTGCGCGCGGTCACCGGACGGCCGAAGATCCTGGTCAACAGCTACTGCTACCACGGTTCGGTGGACGAGTCGCTGATCGTGGTCGGCCCGGACGGGCGCGGCGCCAGCCGGGACGGCAACGTCGGCGCGCCCGTCGACGTGACGCTGACCAGCCGGGTCGCCGAGTTCAACGACCTGGACGGCCTGGAGCGGGAACTCGCGCACGGTGACGTGGCGGCGGTCCTGATGGAGCCGGCGCTGACCAACATCGGGATCGTGCTGCCCGAGGACGGTTACCTGGCCGGGGTGCGCGAGCTGACCCGGCGGCACGGCACATACCTGATCAACGACGAGACGCACACGTTCTCGGCCGGGCCGGGCGGGGCGACCGCGTTCTGGGGCCTCGAACCGGACGTGCTGACGATCGGCAAGGCCATCGGCGGCGGGGTGCCGGTCGGGGCGTACGGCCTCAGCGCCGAACTCGCCGACGCGCTCAGCGGCCGCGGCGACCTGGACCTGGTCGACATGGGCGGCGTCGGCGGCACGCTCGCCGGAAACCCGGTGTCGATGGCCGCGACCCGCGCCACGCTGCAGGAGGTCCTCACCGACGCCGCGTTCGCCACCATGATCGAGACGGCGTCGGCGTTCGCCGACGGACTGATCAAAATCATCGAGGGGTACGGGCTACCGTGGTCCGTCTCCCGTCTGGGCGCCCGGGTCGAATACCGGTTTGCGAGCCCCGCCCCGCGCAACGGCACCGAGTCGAACGCCGTCGCCAACGGCGAACTGGAGGACTTCCTGCACCTTTACCTGGCGAACCGGGGCGTGCTGCTGACCCCCTTCCACAACATGGCGCTGATGTGCCCGGAGACGTCACTGGCCGACGTGGCCCGGCACCACGAGATCTTCGACGCGGCCCTGAAGGAGCTTGCCTGATCTCTCACGGGCCTCGATCAGGTCGGGCAGGTGCTGGTCGCACCAGTCGCGGGCGGCGTCGATCAGAGTGAGCAGGCTCCGCCCGAGCGGGGTCAGCTCATACTCCACGTGTGGTGGGTTGGCCGGGAACTCGGTGCGGGTGACCATGCCGTCACGCTCCATCGCGCGCAGCGTCTCGGCCAGCACCTTCTTGGTGATCGACCGCAACGGGACGAGCAGCTCACCGAACCGGCGTGGCCCGCCCTCCAGGCAGATCACCACCATGGCGGTCCACTTGTCACCGACCTGCATCGGCATGAGCCGCGTCGGGCACTCCGGCGCGAACATCTCCGGATCCAGCGTTTCCATCCGCCCACGCTAGCGCCTTCGCGCGTGCTAGCGAATCAAGCTCAGCGTGGCGCCGAATCAGGCAGAGCTCCGCCGGAGAGCGGAGCCCTGCTCGACTTTGGATGGTGCGTCGGGTCTGACCTGATGCTTGCTGTCGTCGGTTAGGTGCGAACGGCCAGGGAGACGATGATCAGAACTAGAGCGAGGATCACGAGTAGGGTCATACCGGCTGCGGCCGCCACAGCCCGGAGCACCTCGCGCAACGGGTGCAAGGCTTGGCCCAGCATCTTGAGTGCCACGACGAGAATCACTGCGGCCAGGATGAGCAGGATGTTCCCAGCCGCGGGAACAGAGCTGAGGCTGTTGGCCTCGGCTAGGAGAACGTCTACGCTTTTCATTGCCGATCCTCCGATGGTGGCTAGCCGTCTGGGTTCAGGTAAGAGGACGTCTCCGGTCGCACCCGGAGGCGTCCTCCCTCGTTGGGGGGATGTTGGCGCATCAGTCGGCCCGTACTCTGAGTGTCGGCTGACAAGCCCTGCGTTGGCAATTGCCAGGCCAAGATTTTCCGCGTAGCTTGTGCCAAGCTCGCTTTGCCAACAGGCAACTTGCCATATAGTCGATGGTGACGTAGCTGGGAGGTAGGACATGGCTGTCCGCGAAAGCCCACCTCTGCTGCGACGACTGATCGGCCAGCGACTCAAGGATCGAAGAGTGGCTCGTGGTGAAGCCGCCGCTACGGTCGCGGCCGCCACTGACATCAATGCCTCCGTATTGAGCCGGATTGAGAACGGCCGACGGCCACCCCCGATTCCGTACGTTGAGAAACTCTGCGACTACTACGCCATCGACGACAGCGAAAAGGCGTTACTACTCGAAATGGCCAAGGCCAGCCGCGAGTCAGGCTGGTGGGAGAAATATCCCAAACTTCCTCAGGCCGCAGTCGACTACATTTCCTGGGAGAGCGCGGCAGCGACCATCGAGAACTTCGAGGTCTCAATGATCCCAGGCCTACTGCAGACCCGGGAGTATGCAAACGAGCTCGTGACTCGGCATCTTCCGGAGTACACCGATCAGGAAGTTCGCGCTACCGTTGACACCCGAATGAAGCGAAAGCAGGTACTCGACAGACCAAGCCTGACAAAATTTCATGCAATCATCGACGCTGTCGTCTTCGAGCGACCAATCGGCAGCGAAAAAATCATGCGGGAACAGCTGCAAAGCCTCATCGAGGCGACCCGTAACTACAAGGTCATACTTCAGGTTGTACCGAAGAACGTCGGTGCATACAAAGGAATGAGAGGAGGCTTTTCCATCCTCGGTTTCACGGACGACGATGAGCGGACGGAGATCCTGTACAGCGAGGGCGCTTTCGTGATGAACTACCAGGACGCCCAGCCAGATCTCGATGAGGCACATCAAGTCTTTCAAGCACTCAAAGACGTCGCCGTGGGGCCACATGAATCAATCGCCCTAATTCGCGAGAAGATCACGGACTATACTTAACCACACACCGGAAAGACGTCATGAATATCATGGAATTCGACCGCGACAACCTGCCTTGGCGCAAAGCGCGAAAAAGCTCAGCTGGCAACTGTGTCGAAATCGCCCGAATGGGCGACAGTATTGCTGTGAGGAATTCCCGATTCCCGGACGCCGGGATTATCCTCTACACGCCCGCCGAGTTCGATGCCTTCATCGACGGTGTAAAGCGCGGCGAGTTCGACGAATTCGCGCGTTAGTCTGAGGAAGGTATTCGCGCTACATACGGCGCCCTTGGTTCCCTTTACAGGGCCCAGATGGATCCTCAACGCCGTGTCTACGCCGGGCGCTCACATGAATGTCAGGAGTTCCGACGTAGACACGGCACAGCCGTGACCAGTTGGACTACCGCAACCGGACGCTGGTTTCGTTGCGGTAACCAGGCCCCCTTCACATAGCGTCCGCCACATGACCAGCATCGTGATCTTCGGAGCCGGTGGCCGGGCCGGACGGGCCGTGTCCGCCGAGGCCGAACGCCGTGGCATCCAGGTGACGTCCGTCGTCCGTGACCCCGCCAAGCACCGGCTGCCGGGCCGGGTCGTGCAGGGCGACATCCTCGACGCCGGATCGGTCGCCGCTCTCGTCGCCGGCCACGACGCCGCCGTCAACGCCGTCTCGCCCGCCTCCGACCCGGAAGCCCTCAAAGCGCTCGGCGCCCTGGACGGCAAGTTCTACGTCACCTCCACCGACAACCTCCTCGACGGCCTCGCCACGGCCGGGGTGCCGCGCCTCGTCGTGATCGGGCTGTTCGCCAACCTGGTCGACAGCGCCGGCCAGCCGCTCTACGACGACCCTTCGGTGCTGCCCGCCGAGTTCCGGCACTTCGCGGTCGCCCACACAGCCGGGCTGGACCGGCTGCGGGCCGCCGACACCCCGGTCGACTGGCTGATGCTGTCGCCGCCGGCCCAGCTCGACCCGGACGCCCCTCGGCGCGGCGCCTATCGCACCGGCGGCGAGACGGGCGGCGGGCTCACCCTCTCCTATGCGGACCTGGCGGTCGCGGTGGTCGACGAGATCGAGTCGCCGGCCCACCACCGCACCCGCATCTCGATCTTCGACTGACCCGGGCGGGGGCCGTTCGCTGATCGCTTTCGGTCGGCCCCCTTTCGGGCCGCCGTCAGTCTCGGACCGCCGTCACTCTCGCGCCGCCGTCACTCTCGGGCGGCCATCGTTTTCGCGCGGCCGTCACTCTCGGGCGGCCGTCATTTTCGGGCCGGGCGCCGTTCAGAGGGCGTCCGGCCGATTCAGCGCCGGGTTCTTCTCGTCCGCCCGCGCGAACCAGGCCGGGCCGTCCGAATCCAGCGCCGTCCGGATGCGCAGCCGCGACCACTCGTCGAGCTCCGGCAGGGCGTCCGGCGCGAACCAGCCCACCTCCAGGGACTCGTCGTCGGTCGCCTCGGCCTCGCCACCGACCGCCCGGCACCGGAACCACACGTTGAGGTATTCACACCGGTCCCCGTTCGGGTAGACCACCGGATGCGACGCCACCCCGGCGAGCCGCACGATCTCCGCGCGTACCCCGGTCTCCTCGAAGACCTCCCGCACCGCGGTGTCCGCAGGCTGCTCGCCGGGATCCACCACCCCGGCCGGAACCGACCAGCGCCCATTGTCCGAACGCCGGGCCAGCAACACCCGCCCACCGTCGTCGGTGACCACGGCACTCGCCCCGGGCAGCATCAGCAGGTCGTGCCCGATCGAGCCGCGCAGGCGCTTGATGTATTCAGAAACAGCCACGCCGAAACCCTAGAGAACACGGTCCAGCACCGTGAGCGTTAATCCACGCCGGAAGCCGTCTCGGTTCGAATAGGACAGCCCTCAGGCGCGCCGGCGTCTCCCGGCTGCAACGCCTCCTCCGGCCAGAGCCCCTCCAGCAACCCGACCCGCACCCACTGCCCGGCGCCCGCCGCCCGGCACTCGGTGTCCGCCACCCGCAGTCCGGCACTGCCACCCGCCGCCCGGAGTCCGGCACCGCCGCCCGCCGCCCGCAGTCCGGCACCGCCGCCCGATACTCGGTGTTCGCCACCCGCCGTCCGGCACCGCCGCCCACCGCCCACCGCCCGGTGTCCGCTGCCCGGTGTCCGCCACCCGCCGCACGCCGTCCGGCACCGCCGGCACCCGCCGCCCGGTACTCGGCGTCCGCTGTTCGGTGTCCGCCGCGCGTCGATCTTGCACGAATGTGCACCCTCGCACCGATCTTGCAGCTCTTTCCACACCCCCACGGGAAGAAACATGCAAGGTCTCCGGCACGAAGTGGACCTTGCACGACAAACCGCACCCAGACGTGAAGAACCGTGCAAGATCCACGAGGCACGCCGCCCCACGGGGCAGAACCTTGCAAGATCTGCCGCTCGGGTGACTACTGCAAGTCAGAGAAGGTCAGGTGCGACACGAGAGCCGCAAGGAGACGGCCAGCAAGGGGCAGAATCGGTCACGGTGGAGCGGCGTGGCGACCGCGGTGGCCACCGGTCTCGGGCCGTCGCTGTGCGGGCCGGGTGTGGCAGGGTGTGGGGATGGACTCGGTTCGGAAACGCTTTCGGGAGTTGCACGCCGCCGGCACGTTCGTGATGCCGAACGCGTGGGACGTCGGTTCGGCCCGGGTTCTGCGGCAGGCCGGGTTCGCGGCGCTGGCCACCACCTCGTCCGGGCTCGCGGCCAGTCTCGGCAAGCTCGATCAGCAGGTCACCCGGGACGAACTGGTCGCGCACGTGCACGCCGTCGCCTCAGCGGTGGACGTGCCGTTGAGCGTCGACTCGGAGTGGCTGTTCGCCGACACCGCCGAAGGCATCGCCGAGACAGTCGGCCTGCTGGCCGCGGCCGGCGCGGCGGGCCTGTCGATCGAGGACTACAACCCGGTCACCGAGAGTGTTCAGTCGCCGGCCGTCAGCGCGGAACGGGTCGGTGCCGCGGCCGAGGCGGCGCGGCGTCACGATCTGGTCCTGACCGCCAGGGCCGAGAATCTGCTGTACGGCCACACCGACCTCGACGACACCATCGCCCGTCTGATCGCCTACCGGGATGCCGGCGCCGATGTGCTGTTCGCTCCCGGTCTGACCTCGCCGGACGACATCGCGCGCGTGGTCGCGGCGATCCGGGCGCCGGTCAATGTCCTGGCGCTGCGCGGCACCCCGAGCGTTCCCGAATTGTCCGCCCTGGGCGTGCGCCGGGTGTCCACCGGCGGTTCACTGGCGTGGGCGGCCTACGGTGCGCTCCGCGACGCCGCCCGCGAACTCCTGGACTCCGGCACCACCACCTACCGCGAGCGGGGCCTGACCTCAGCCGAGGTGGAGTCCACCTTCACGCCCTGACCCACCAGCTGCCCCGCCGGCGATCTTGTGAAGTTCGGGCAAACCTGCCTCGCACTCGAGTTTCGCCATTTCGGGGATCGTTTGGGTGACGGCGCACCGGCGTCCAATGCCACTTAGCTTAAGTTGATCTTGCGCTGGCTCACTTCGGGCTCCAGGGGCTTGACCTGCACGCATGCGGCTGCGGCATGAATTGCGGCCACGCCGGACGCCGACGGCACTCGCCGAGAACCTGCAGGTCACAGCCTTGATCAACTTAAGCTAAGTGGCATTGCACCGGCGTCCGTCGTCGCAAGGCTTGGTCGTCGGCCTTCCACTAATTTAGACGCGGTCGGCGGCGCCCGGCCCGGCCCGGTCGCCAGCGGGCGGCCATCAGGGTCGCCGGTGTTCGGCCGGCGTGGTCGCCGGCGCGCGACGACGACCCTGATGGCCAATTGACGACCCTGATGACCAATTGAGGAACCTGAATATCTGTGGAACGTGGTGGCGACCGCCGGCGGACAGTCGCCCTCCGGCCCCCGGGTCTTGATCGAGGTCCGGTTTCCGCTGCCGACGCCCCGGGGCCAGCGGCTCGGCAGGGCTGTTTCCGGCTCTCATCGAACGGCCAGCGGCACGGCATTGCTGCTTCCGGGCCCGGCTGGGCGGCCGGCGGCACTGCACTGCTGCTTCCGCGGCGTTTTAGGGTTTCCCTCGCACCGCCGGGGCCACCTGCGCGGTGTTTTAGGGTTCCTGGCGCACCGCTGGGGTGGCGGATGTCTGGGTTCGCTCCTCGCTGGTGAGGTTACGCCGCCCAGAAGGGCTGTCCGATGCCCGGCGGCAGGCCCCGCCACGTTTCCACAGGTAGGCGAGTCTCCCTACTGGCCAGCAGACCGCGGCGGAACCCGTCGCCACCATCCCGGTCGAAGCGTCCGCGCAGCGAGCCGACGACCAGCGCACACAATGCGGCAATGCGCGATTCCATCCTCGCCGGGACGACGACGGGCGCACACGGACGGCACAACGTGTGCGCCCGTCCCCGTCAGAGCGAAGCAGACGCACACGATCGGCGAACGTGTGCGCTGACCATCGCTGCGCCCAGGCAAACGTGTGCGCTGACCACCGCTGCGGCCGACGGACCCGCCCTCGACGGTCCGCTCCCGGCATCGCCTCCGGACGGCCACCCAAGGCCAAAGACCTCACGATGATCTTGCGGAGTTCGTTGGGGATGACGCTGACCAGGGCGAATGCAAGATTCACTTCAGCGTCGGCCCGGACCGGCGATGTCGCTGCGCAAAATGGCGAAACTCGAGCCCCGCAGAAGTCCACAAGATCGCGGGCGGGGCAGGCGGCAGGCAAGACGGACGGACGGCAAGACGGACGGACGGGCAGACGGGCGGGCAGACGGGCGGACGGGCAGACGGGCGGGCGGCAGGCAAGACGGGCGGACGGCAGGCGAGGCGGGCGGGCGGCAGGCGAGGTGGGCGGATGGCAGGCGGGTGGGTGGGTGGCGGGTGGGTGGGTGGCGGGTTTCAGGGGATGGCTTGGTGGGTGAGGGTGTTTTCGGTCAGGAACGGGACGTCGGGGGTGTAGCCGAGACCCGGCACGGTGGGTACGTCCACCCAGCCTCCGGTGCAGACGATCGGGGCCGTGGTGATGTCGCGGGCGTAGTACTTAGCCGAGCCGGACACGTCCGACGGCAGGGTGAAGCCCGGGAGTGAGCTGAGGGCCACGTTCGCCGCGCGGCCGATGCCGAACTCGTGCATGCCTCCGCACCACACCGGCATGCTGTGGGAGCGGGCCAGGTCGTGTGCGCGGACCGCCGGGGTGAGGCCGCCCATCCGGGAGACCTTGATGTTGAGGATCCGGCCGGCTTCCAAGCGCAGCGCGGTGGTCAGGTCGTCCACCTCTTCGACGGATTCGTCGAGGCAGAGCGGGGTGTCGAGGACGGCCTGGAGGGCGGCGTGGGCGACGAGGGCGCGTGGCGCGTACGGCTGCTCGATCATCAAAAGCCCGAGTTCGTCGAGCTGCCGGAAGACGGTGATCTCGTCGGCCGGATAGGCGCCGTTGGCGTCGACGTGCAGGGGCAGGTCGGGGAACGCGACCCGGACGGCGCGGACCGGGGTGACGTCCCAGCCGGGCGCGATCTTGAGTTTGACCCGGCGGTAGCCGTCGGCGACGCGTAAGGCGACCTGTTCGAGCAGGTCGTCGACGGTGGGTTCGATGCCGAGGGACACGCCTGCCTCGACCCGGTTCCGGTCGCCGCCGAGGGCCTCGGCCAGCGGCACGCCGGACTGTTCGGACCAGAGCGCCCAGGCCGCCGCGTCGAAGCCGGCGCGGGCGAAGTGGTTGCCGCGCACCTTGGCCATGTCGGCGGCGAGTTCGGACGGGTGCTCCCAGCTTGCGCCGAGCACGATCGGGGCGAGGAACGAGCCGGCCACCGCCCAGCAGCTGTCGACGGTTTCGGCCGAGTAGTACGGCCCGGACGCCGACGCGATCTCGCCCCAGCCGACGGCTCCGTCGGAGCTGGTCAGGGTGACGAGGATGTGTTCGAGCGCGCGGGATTCGTGTGAGCTGGTCTGGAACCGGTGGACGAGTGGGAGCTCGACGCGGCGCAGCTCCACCCGGTCAATCTTGATCATGATCCTCCGCATAGAGACCCAGTTCGGCGGCGAGTTCGTCGCGGACGTGCAGGCGACGGCCGGCGCCTTTCGAGCTGGCGATGGTCAGGGTGGCGAGCAGGTGCAGGGCGAGCACGACCGAGGTCGGCGAGTTCGCGTAGGAGGCGCTCTCGGTGCCGATCACGATGCTCGTGGTGGCTACGGTGGTGAGCGGGGCGTCGTCGGCGTCGGTGATGAGGACGAGGTCGCCGCCGTGGCGCACGTAGGCGGCGGCGACGTCGACGGTCTCCCGGCGGTACCGGGACATCGACACGGCGACGAGCAGGTCACCCTGTCGGACGTCGCTGAGCACGTCGAGGGCACGCAGGGATCCGTCGCCGACCAGGTGCACCCCGGACAGGCCGGCGCTGAGGTCGGTGGCCAGCATCGACGCGTAGGCGAGCGATTTGCCGTACCCGAGGAGGTATCGGCGCCGGGCGGAGACGATGAGCGCGGCGGCCCGTTCGATGGCGTCCTGTTCGGCCGCCCAGGCCAGGGCCTTCTCGAACTCCTCGCGCTGCTGTTCGAGGACCCGCTGTTTGAGGACCTGCGCGGACCGGCGCTGGACGTTGCGGTCGAACCGTTCCGACGGGGTGGAGCGATGGGTCGTCACGATTCGTCATTCTCGAACGTGCAGGTGACCCGGCCGGCGTCGCGGGTCACGCCGGTCCAGCGGGCGCCGGTGGCGAAGCGCTGTTCGAGGCCGGCGCGCAGGGCGGCCCGGTCGGTGGCCGGGGATTCGACCGTGCCGGCCGGGGCGCCGGGTTTGCGGGCGTGCCACAGATCCCAGCTGACCAGGACACGATCGGTGTCGCCGCCGTAGTAGTCGGGCAGGAACCGGACGCCGGTGGCGCCCAGGACGTTGAGGTTGAAGTGGGCGTTGCGCAGCGCGTACGGGTCGAAGGTCCACCGCATGGTCCGCGCCCCGGTGCCGCGCGCGGTCTGCGCCTGGGCCTGCTTGAGGCGCCGCCCGATGCCGAGGCCCTGCGCGCCGGCGTCGACCACCGCGGCCTGTGAGTAGTGGTAGAGCTCGCCGCCGTCGACCGCGGAGAACCCGAAGCAGAAGCCGATCATCGTGCCGGCCGGGTCGAGGGCGCCGATGACCGACCCGGAGTTCGCGCGGAGGGCGGCGAGCAGGCGCGGGCTGACCCCGTACTCCGGTTGGGTGTAGCCGAAGACGGAACGGTAGAGGCGGGCGGCCGCGGTCAGCTCGGAGGGTGAGTCCAGCTCCCGCACGACAACGTCCATGACGGCCTCCGATCAAAGGATACGTTTCGTATAACCGCCATCGTGGCAACATCATCGCTCGTTGACAACGGGCAGCGTACAACTTAGCTTTCGGATATGCCGTCAGCCACGCTCGAAGCCCTGCACCGGTACACGCTGTGCGAGTCGCCCACCGGGGATGCCGGGTCGCTGGCCGCGCTGGCCGGGGTCCTCGACGCCGACGCCACGCGGGCCGGTTTCCACACCGCCCGCGAGACGCATCCGACCGGTGACCACCTGATCTGGACGCTGCCCGCCCGCGGCGTGCCGGGCGATCCGATCCTGCTGCTCAGCCACTACGACACGGTCTGGCCGGTGGGCACGCTGGCGACGATGCCGTGGTCGGCCGACGGCGACGTGATCCGCGGGCCGGGCGTCTACGACACCAAGGCGGGCCTCGCCGCCCTCCTTTCGGCGGCGGGCGAGATCAAAGATCAAGACCATCCTGAGGTACGGGTGATCGTCGTCGCCGACGAGGAGATCGGCTCCCCCACCGCCGGTGACCTGGTGCGCGCCGAGGCGGCCCGGGCCCGTGCGGTGCTCGGGCTGGAGCCACCGCACCCGGGCGGCGGGCTGAAGACCGGCCGCCGCGGCAGCACCCGGGCCCGGATCGAGGTGACCGGGGTGGAGGCGCACGCCGCCCTCGACCCGGACGCCGGGGCCAGCGCCATCGACGAGCTGGTCGACCAGCTGATCCGGGTGCGGTCGGTGGTGGCGGACCGGCCGGTGCTGCTGAACACCGGCACCATCGCCGGCGGCGGGCGCACCAACGTGGTCGCCGGGCGGGCGCACGCCGACCTGGGGCTGCGGTTCTCCGACCCGGCCGACGAGGAGGCGGTGCTCGGCGCGCTCGGCCGGCTGAGCCCGGTACGCGACCGGGCGTCGGTGTCCACCCGGCTGCTGTCGCACCGGCCCACCTGGCGTCCCGGCCCGGCCGGCGCCGGACTGCTCGACCGGATCCGGGTGATCGGCGCCGCGATCGGTCAGAGCGTCGACGGACATCCCGCCGACGGGGCGGCCGACACCAACACGACGGGCGCGCTGGGCCACCCGACGATCGACGGCCTGGCCCCGCGCGGCGGTGGCGCGCACGCCCGTACCGAATGGGTGTCGGCCGCCGGCATCGCCGAACGCACCACCCTGCTCGCCGCCCTGCTCACCGGCCTCTGATCAGCCCTTCGCGGCAGCCTCCCGCCCGGCCGGACCGGCCTGCTCGCCGGTGGAACCGGCGCGATGGCCGGCTGCACCAGCGCGATCCCCGCCGGAGCGGGGCGGATCGTCGCCGAAGTCGGCGTCGGGCGGCACCAGCTCACGATCCGCCTCGGCACGGGGCCGTGACGCGGGGTGACGAGGCAGCCGCTCCGCGATGATCTCGGAGGGCTGATCGGTCGGGTCTTTCGTCAGGTCTTTCGCCATGGGTACAGATTTCCCTGCATCCTGTCGTTTAGACTCGCGGATCTCCGGGAAAGGGGACTGCCTCGTAGTCTCCGGGAGGGGCATCGATGCTGAACGATGACGACCGGCGCACGATCGCGGAGCTCGAACGCCGGATCCACCTGAGTGACCCCGACTTCGCCGCGCGGATGGACGGCACCCACCGGGACGTTCCGTTCCCCGTGGTCGCGGTGCTGTGCGCCGCCCTGTTCATCCTGGTCCCACCGGCGATGCTGCTGTTCGGCTGGCCAGGCCTGGTCGTGGTGCTCGACCTGTTCGTGGCGGGCGTCGTGGTTGTCCTGGTCCGCCGTCACCTGCGCCGCTGACGGTTCTCTCATCGGGCTCTCATCCTGGCGTGGTCCCATGACAGGACCATGAGCGCCCGTGTCCTCGTCGTCGACGACCAGCCCAACATCGTCGACCTGCTGCACACCGTGCTGACCTTCCACGGTTTCACGGTCGACACCGCCGGCACCGCCGAGGCGGCCGTCGCGTCGGCCGCCGGCAACCGGCCCGATCTGGTGCTGCTGGACGTGATGCTGCCCGACGGCGACGGGATGGAGGTGTGCCGGCGGCTGCGCGCGGGCGGGATGACCGGTGGGATCATCTTCCTCACCGCGCGTGACGGGCGTGCCGATCAGGTGTCCGGTCTGGCCTACGGCGGCGACGACTACGTCACCAAGCCGTTCGACGTGGAGGTGCTGCTGGCCCGGGTGCGGGCGGTGCTGCGCCGGGTCCCGGCCGGGGCGGCCGGCCCGGCGGCGGTGCTGAGCTACGCCGACCTGGTCCTCGACCCGGAGACCCTGGCCGTCACCCGGAACGGCGAGCCGCTGTCGCTGTCGCCGACCGAGCTGCGGCTGCTGCGTTATTTCCTGACCAATCCGGGGCGGGTGCTGTCCCGGGCACAGATCCTGGACGCCGTGTGGGACTGCGGCTCCGGCAACGTGTCGAACGTCGTCGACACCTACGTGGGATATCTGCGGCGCAAACTCGAGCAGCACGGGCCACCGCTGATCGTCACCCACCGCGGTTTCGGGTACGCGCTGCGAGCCGGCCGGTGAACGGCCCCCAGCCGCTGCGAGCCGGCCCGGTGAGCGGCCCCCGGCCGTCGGGAGCCGGCCGGTGAACGGTCGCCGGTCGCTGCGGTTCTCCCTGGTCGCCGGGGTGGCCGGGCTGACCGCGGCGGCGCTGGTGATCACCTGGGTGACGGCGGCGGTGGCGCTCCGGTCGTACCTGATGGAACGCGCCGACGAGCAGCTGGCCGCGGCGGCGGTGCTGGTCCGGCAGCGGGCCGCGCTGCTCAGCGGCCCGACCGGCGCCGAGCTCCGGTCGGCGGTGTCGGTCACCGACTATCTGATCGAGTTCCGCCGCACCGACGGGCACACGGTCCGCCTGGTCGGTGGCACCCCCCTGCCGGGCACGCCGCTGCTGGACCGGGTCCGGGCGGGCGAGACCGGGCCGCAGACGGTTCTCGGCGACTACCGGGTACGGGTGGTGCCGGTCGGCAACGGCACGGTGCTGGTCGGGCTGCCGCTCGCCCCGGTCCGGGACACCGTCACCCGGCTGGCGTGGGTCGCTGCCGTCACCGCCGTGGTGGTGCTCGCGCTGCTCACCGTCCTGGCCCGCTGGCTGGTGATCAGGCGGCTGCGCCCGCTCGACGAGATCGCCGCCACCGCCGGGGCGATCGCCGCCGGTGACCTGGACCGCCGGGCCGGCGCGCCGGATCCGGGTTCGGCGGCGGCCCGGACCGAGGTGGGCCGGCTGTCGGTGGCGGTGGACGGGATGCTGGCCCGGATCCAGGTGGCGATGGCTGTGCGGGAGCGGTCCGAGCAGCGGATGCGGGCGTTCGTCGCGGACGCCTCGCACGAGTTGCGTACCCCGGTGACGTCGATCAGCGGCTACCTGCAACTGGTCCGGACCGGGGTCGTCGACCTGTCCACCCGCCCCGACGTGCTGCGGCGCATCGAGGAGGAGGCCGCCCGGATGGGCGCCCTCGTCGACGAGTTGCTGTACCTGGCCCGGCTGGAGTCCGACCCACCGGCCCGCCGGGATCCGGTCGATCTGGCCGGGCTGATCGGCGACGCGGCCGCCGATGCCCGGGCCGTCGAGCCGGACCGGCCGGTCGCGGTGTCGGTCACCGGGCCGGTGACGGTTCCCGGTGACGAGGGGGTGCTGCGCCGGGTCCTGGCGAACCTGCTCGGCAACGTCCGGGCGCACACCCCGCCGGGCACGGCGGTGCTGGTCAGCGCGGTGTCGTCGGGCGGCCGGGTCCGGGTCACGGTCGCCGACGAGGGGCCGGGGATGCCCGCCGGCCAGGCGGGCCGGGCGTTCGAACGGTTCTGGCGGGCGGACCCGTCGCGAGCCGGAACCGACGGGGCCGGGCTCGGCCTGGCCATCGTCGCCGAGGCGGTCCGCGCCCACGGCGGCGCCACCGGCATCGACACGGGCGGGCCGGGTCTCACGGTGTGGTTCGAGATTCCCATCTGACTCTCATCCGGTTCCCGTCGGGCCGTCACCGGCCGCCTGTGCCATGGGCTCCGTGCGAAAACGTCTCCTTCTCGGTGCCGTGGCCGGTCTTCTGCTGGTCACGGCCGTCATCGCCGATCGGGTCACGGCCTCGGCCGCGGCCGGCCGGCTCACTGAACGGCTACGCTGCGCGGCCGGCCTGTCGTCCGGCCCGTCGGTCTCGTTCGGTGGTTTCCCGTTCCTGAGCCAGCTGGCCCTCGGCACCTTCGACAGCATCCGGATCGCCGCCGACGACGTCCCGGCCGGGCGATTCCGGGTGGGTGTCGAAGCCACCGCGACCGGCGTGCGGCTTCCGGACGGCGGCGCGGTCCGGGCCGATTCCCTCAAGGCCACCATCACCATCGGGTACGACCTGCTGCGCACCGCAGTCGCAACGGACGGCTCCACCCCGGCGGCGGCCGGACTGCTGGACCGGGTCACCGCGGACGACTCCGGCCACCTGCTGTTCTCCGCCACCCGGACCCTGTTCGGCCAGGAGATCCCGGTGACCGTCATGGCCACCCCGGAGATCTCCGGCGGCGAGCTGACCGTCCAGCCGGTCGAGGTGGAGGTGCCGTCGATCGGGCTGCGCCTGCCGGCCACCCGGTTCGCCGGGCAGAAGCAGCTGCCGAGCGCCGGCCTGCCCGAACTCCCCGCCGGACTGTCCTGGACCGGGGTCACCGCGACCCCCGACGGCCTGCGCCTGTCGGTCGAGGGCACCGGCCTGACCACGGACACCCTTGCGGCCGGGTCTTCGGCGCGCTGCGGCTCCCCCGGTGGCACGGCATGAGCGCGGCCCGCGCGGGCACCCGCGCCCACCGGCTGTTCGCCGGCATCGGCCGGGCGACCGTGCGGTGGCCGTGGTGGACGATCACCGGATGGCTGCTGTGCACGGTGGCGGTCGCGGCCCTGGTGGTCGTGTTCGGCCGGCCGGTCGACGACGACACCACGCTGCCCGGCAGTTCCGCCCAGCAGGGCCGGGATCTGCTGGCCGACCACTTCCCGGGGACCGACGGCGCGAACGGCTCGGTCATCCTGCGTTCGCCGGCCGGCCCGCTGAGCACGTCCGCGACGGCCGGCGCGGCGACGCGGATCGAGGCGGTCGGGCACGTGACCTCGGTGGCCCCGCCCAGCGTGGCCGCCGGTTCGCTGACCGCCGACGGGTCCACCGGTTACCTGTCGGTGCAGTTCGACGTGGGACCCCGTGACCTGGAAAGCGAACTGATCGGCGAGGTGCTGGCCGCGGCGCGGGCGGCCACCGGACCGGGTGTGCAGGTGCTGCCGGGTGGCGCGCTGGCCCGGACCGAGCCGGACACCAGGCGCAGCGAGGCGTTCGGGCTGGGGGTGGCGCTGGTCGTGCTGGTGCTGGCCTTCGGCGGACTGGTGGCGGCCGGGCTGCCGCTGCTGACCGCGCTGTTCACGCTGGTCTGTGGGCTGGGCCTGATCGGTCTGGCCGGCCACCTCACCGCGGTTCCGGCGGTGGCCGGCACGATCGCCACCATGATCGGGCTGGGGGTCGGCGTCGACTACGCCCTGTTCATGATCACCCGCTACCGGGCGTTGCTGGCCGCCGGCACACCGGTCCCGGACGCGGTGACCACCATGGTCGCCTCGTCGGGCAGCGCGGTGGCCTTCGCCGGCGGCACGGTGGTGGTGGCCCTGGCCGGCCTGACCGTCTCCGGGGTGCCGGTGCTGGTCACGCTCGGCTGGACCGCCGGCCTGATCGTCCTGGTGGCGGTGGCCGCCGCGGTGACGCTGCTGCCCGCTCTGCTGACGGTCCTCGGCCCGCGCATCCACGCCCTCCGGATCCGCCGCCCGCAGTCACCACCGGACAGCAGGCCCGGCGATCACAGCGAACCCGGCGACCAGAGAGCGCCCATGCCACCGGACAGCAGGCCCGGCGATCACAGCGAACCCGGCGACCAGGGAGCGCCGACGCCACCGGATAGCGGGCCCGGCGATCAGGGCGACTCCGGCGGGCGGGGAGCGCTGCCGGCGGATCAGGTGTCGGCCTGGGGGCGTCTCGCTGATCGGGTCACCCGGCGGCCCTGGCCGTATGCGCTGGTCAGCGTGGTCCTGCTGCTCGTGGTGGCGGCGCCGGTGACCGGGATGACGCTGGGACAGACCGATGCGGGGGACGAACCCGCCGGGACCGCGGGCCGGGCCGGCTACGACGTGCTGGCCGAGTCGTTCGGGCCGGGGGTGAACGGGCCGCTCACCGTGGTCGCCGAACTGACGCCGCCCGGCGGGGCGTCGGATCCGCGGGTCGCCGGGCTGGTGAGCGCGGCCGGCGGCGTGGCCGGGGTGGCCGGGGTGCAACCGGCCCGGGTCTCCGGCGACGGGCGGGTGGTGTCGGTGCGGGTGGTCCCGGCGACCGGGCCGGGCGACCCGGCGACCGTCGGCACGGTGGCCGCCCTGGAACGGGTGGCGGTGTCCGGCGCGCGGGTGTTCGTGACCGGTCCCACCGCGGTCAAGGCGGCGCTGGCCGAGCGGGTGGGCGCGCGGATGCCGTACGTCATCGGGCTGGTGGTCGTCCTGGCCGCCCTCCTGGTGCTGATCGCCTTCCGGGCCCCGGTGGTCGCCGCGAAGGCGGCGGTGATGAACCTGTTCTCGGTGGCGGCCGCCTACGGGGTGCTGACCGCCGTGTTCCAGTGGGGCTGGGGTGTCACGCTCATCGGGCTCGACGGGCCGGTGCCGATCGAGTCGTATGTGCCGATGCTGCTGTTCGCGCTGCTCTTCGGGCTCTCCATGGACTACGAGGTCTTCCTGCTGACCGCGGTCCGGGAGTCGTGGGACGTCACCGGCGACAACCGGCGGTCGGTGCGGGACGGGCTGGCCGGCACCGGGATGGTGATCACCTCGGCCGCCGTGGTGATGGTCTGCGTGTTCGCGAGTTTCGTCCTGAGCCCGAGTCCGGTGGTGAAGATGACGGGTCTCGGGCTGGCCGTGGCGGTGGCGATCGACGCGACGGTGATCAGGGGCCTGCTCGTCCCGGCGTCGATGGCGCTGATGGGGCGGGCCAACTGGTGGACGCCACGCCGGTCAGACCGCCACGTCCACGAGGTCGCCACTGTTCAGGACGCCGCGTAGGGCGTACAGATGAACGCCCTTGGTCTGCAGGAGCGTGACCAGGGCGGCCGGTCCGGTGGCGGCCGCGGCGACGTCGTCGGCGGGCATCCCGAGCAGCCGGCTCACTCCGGCGAGTTTGGTCTCGTCGCGCAGGCCGGCGTTGTTCCCGCGCGGGCCGCCGGGTGGCAGCGGCGGTGGCGTGTCCGGGTCGGTGTGCGTCTTCTCGGCGATGCGTTCGGCGACCGCGTCGGCGCCGTCGGCGGCGGTCGTCTCCGGGGTCAGCCCGGATTTGATCGCGGCGATCAGGTCGTCGTGGGTGACGCCGCGGGTGGTGGCGATGTCGTTGAGGCTGCGCCCGGTGTCGAGCTGGGCCCGCAGCTCGTCGGCGGTCATGCCGAGGGCCTGGGCGACCCGCGCCATCGGGTTCTCCCGGCGCTGCGTGGCGGGTATCCAGTAGTAGGAGTACGAGCCGGTGGAGGCGGGCACGCCGCTGATCGTGGTCATGGCCGTCAGTCATCGGCGGACGGCCGGGCGTCCTGTGATCTTTCAGCCGGCGGTGACGGAGGTCGCGGTGATGATGCCCTCGGAGTCGGGCACGCCCTCGACGGTCACCGGCACACCCGAGGTGATGCTCTCCAGGGTGGCGGTCTGGCTGACCTTCACCGTGGTGGTGTCGCTGGTCCGGACCGTGACCGTGCTCCCGTCGGCGGTCTGCACGTAGAGGGTCGAGCCGTCGACCAGCTTGACCGTCCCGGTGGTCCCGCCGGCGGCGGCCGGCTGAGCCGCCGCGTCCGGCCCCCGGGACGGGCCGCCGGCGCCTCCGAAGCCGCCGAACCCGCTGGGCATCCCGGCGCCGTTCGGCGTTCCGGACGGGCTGTCCGAGGCGCCCCAGCGTTCGTGCGCCTGCACACCGCCGAGGAAACCACCGGCCAGCAGCACCGCACCGAGCAGGGCCAGCGTGGTGCGATTCCACCAGCGGCGCGGCGCGGCGGCGGCCAGCGCCTCGTTCAGCTCCGGGTGGGTGCCGGACGGGCGGGGCAGGACCTCGGTGTCGTGGTTGGTCGGAGTCACGTGGTCCACCTCATTCGTAGCGGAGGGCGTCGATCGGGCGCAGACGGGCGGCACGGGCGGCGGGCAGCCCGCCGAAGAACAGCCCGATCAGGACGGACACCCCCAGGGCGAGAGCGACCGAGCTGGGTACGATCACCGGCTGCACCCCGACGATCGAGAAGCGGCTGCCGAACATCGCGGCGGCCACGCCCAGCCCGCCGCCGATGACACTGAGCAGGGTGGCCTCGATCAGGAACTGGGAGAGGATCACCCGCCGGGGCGCGCCCAGGGCTTTGCGGATGCCGATCTCCCGGGTCCGTTCGGTGACCGTGACCAGCATGATGTTGGTGATGCCGATGCCGCCGACCAGCAGACTGATCGCGGCGACCGCGCCGAGCAGGGTGGTGAACGTGTCGGCGGTCTCGGTCTGCGTCTCCAGCAGCTGGGAGGCGTTCTGCACCCGGTACGAGTCGGCGTCCAGCCGCCGGTCGAGGATCGTGCTGATCTCGGACTGGACGGTGTCGACCATCGACGAGTCGGCCGCCTCGACCAGGATCGAGCTGAGCGAGCCGTACCCGGCGAGCACCTGCCGGACGGCGCTGATCGGGGCGACCGCGGTGTCGTTGGAATCCTGGAACCCGGACGAGCTCTTCTCCTCCAGCACCCCGGTCACGGTGAACAGCGCGCCGCCGACGGTGACCTGCTGGCCGACCGGGTCGACGCCGGGGAACAGCTCCTCGGCGACGGTCTGCCCGATCACCACCACCCGGCGGGCCTGCGCCTCGTCGTCGGCGGTGAAGATCGCGCCGGTGGCGACCGGGAAGTTGGAGGCGGCGAACCAGCTGGGCGTGGTGCCGACGAACGAGCTGATCTCGTGCTCGGCGCCCTCGTAGGTGAGGGTGGCCGAGGTGCTGACCACGGGCGACACCGACCGCACGTCGGGGGCGACGGCACCGTCGTCGAGGGAGTCGGCGATCCGCATGGTGAGGCCGCCGCTGCCGCGGCTGGTGCTCATCACGGTCAGCGTGTTGGTGCCGAGCGCCTCGATCCGGGAGGCGATCGACTTGGCCGAGCCGTTGCCGACCGCGACCAGCAGGATAACCGCGGCGACACCGATCAGGATGCCGAGCATGGTGAGGATCGAGCGCAGTTTGTTCGCCCCGATCCCCCGCAGGGCGAATCGCAAAATCTCCGTAAAATTCACCCTAAACCCCCGCGGCTGCGTGTCGTCCGGACGGCTCCTGCCGGGAGTCGCATGTGACCCGGCCGTCGAAGAGCTTGATCAGCCGGTCGGCCCGGGCGCCCACCTCGTCCTCGTGCGTGATCAGCACGATGGTGCGGCCGGCCGCGTTCAGATCGTCGAACACGGCGAGCACATCCTCGGTGGCGTGACTGTCCAGGTTGCCGGTCGGCTCGTCGGCGAGCAGCAGCGCCGGCTCGGTGACCAGCGCGCGGGCCACCGCGACCCGCTGCTGCTGACCGCCGGAGAGCTGGTTCGGCTCGTGCTCGGCCCGGTCGGCGAGACCGACCAGGTCCAGCGAGAACATCGCCCGGCGGCGGCGTTCGGCGGCCTTCATCCCGGAGTACGCGAGAGGCAGCTCCACGTTGGCCACCGCGCTCGTCCGCGGGATCAGGTTGAACGCCTGGAAGACGAACCCGATCAGCCGGTTCCGGGCCAGGGCCAGCTGGGCGTCGCTGAGCGAGCTGACGTCCACCCCGTCCAGCCGGTAGGTGCCGGTGGTCGGGACGTCCAGGCAGCCCAGGATGTTCATCAGCGTGGACTTGCCAGAGCCGGACGAGCCCATCACCGCCACGTACTCGCCCCGTTCCACCGCCAGGCTCACGTCGTCGAGGGCGCGGATCTCGGTGTCGCCCTCGCCGTAGATCTTGGTGAGCTCCCGTACGTCCAGGACCGGCCGGCTCATCAGCGCCCGCCGTTCCCGCCGCCGCCCGGGGGCGCGCCGCCGCCACCGGGGAAGCCGGCGCCGCTGCCCCGGAAGTTGCCGGTGGTCGTGGACGTCGTCGTGCTGGTCGGCACCACCACCCGTTCCCCGCTGGCCAGGCCCGACGTGATCTGCGCGGCGTCGTCGCCCTCCAGGCCCACCTGCACCTGGCGGACCTCCTGCTTCCCGGCGCTGTCCAGGACGGTCACCGAGTGCCGGTTGCCGATCGTGGTGACGGCCGCCGAGTTGACCATGACGGCGTTCTCCACACTGCCGGTGACCACCGAGACCGTCACCGTCTGGCCCGGTTTGGCGCCGTCCGGCGGGTTCGGCAGGCTGACCGTCACGCCGTACGTGACGACGCTGTTCTCGCTGGTGGCGGTGGGATCGACGGCCACCACGGCGCCTGTCGTCTCGGCGTTCTGGAGCGCGTTCCAGACGATCGTGGCGCTCTGGCCCTCCTTGAGCTCGGTGGCGTCGGCCTCCGAGAACGCCGCGGTGATCTGAAGCTTGGTGAGATCGGCGAGGTCGACGAACCCGCCCGCGCCCGCGGACGACGAACCGTTCGACGTGCCGGTGGACGTGCCGGTGGACGTGCCGCTGGAGGATCCGCCCAGCGTGCCGTTGACCGCGACCACGGTGCCGGCCATCGGTGCGGTCAGCCGGGTTCCGGCGACCGCCGCCTCCGCCTCGTCCACGGCCAGCTCGGCCTCGGTCACCGCGTTCGACGCGTTGTCGGTGTCGGTGCCCGCGTCCTCGGCCCGGTCCAGGGCGTCCTCGGCCGCCTCCAGGTTGGCCTGCGCCAGCTCCAGGTCACGCTTGGCGTCGGTGGCGTCCACCCGGGCCAGCAGGGCGCCCGAGGTGACCTTCTGGCCGACCTTCACCCCGATCGCGGTCACCGTGCCCGACGTGGTGAACGTGGCGGTGGCGGTCGCGGCGCTGGCCACCGCCCCGTCCGCGGACACGGTACGGGTGACGGTGCCCTGGGTGGCGGTGACCGTCCGGGAGCCGGACGCGCTCGCCCGGGTCGTCTCCGAGGTGTCCCGCAGCAGGGCCCAGCCCCAGAACCCGGCACCGACGATCAGGAGTGCGAGCAGGGCGTTCACGGCCGTACTGGGACGACGCAGCGCATTCACACCGTCATCATGCCTTCCGGCCGGTTCGTGGCGTGCTGTCTTCCGGCAATCCCTTCGCTACCAGGAACGCACCACCTGGTCACCCTGCTCCAAACCGCCGGTTATCTCGGTGTATTGGTCCCCGCGGAGCCCGACGGTCACAACGCGCTCCTCCGACCGGTTGGCGGCCCGGACCAGCACGGTGCCCGATCCGCCCGACACGTCGTGCACGGCCGTCGACGGCACCCGCAACGCGTCGGTCACCTCACCGGTGCGCACCTTGACCTGGGCGCTCTGCCCGACGAGCAGGTCGGCCGGCGAGTCGGCGAAGCTGAGCAGCACCCCGTACCGGACCAGGGTGCCGTCCGAGGTGCCGGCCGGGTCGACCTGGACCACCTCGGCCGCGTACACGTCGTCGGAGTCGGCCAGGCTCACCGTCGCGGTCTGCCCGGCGGTCAGGGCGCCCGCGTCGGCCTCCGGGAAGTCGGCGCGGACCTGCATCGAGTACGTGTCGGCCAGGCTGACGAACGTCGACCCGCTGCGGATCTGGTCGCCGACGTCGCCCTCGACGGCGACCACGGTGCCGGCGATCGGGGCGGTGACGGTCGTGCCGTCGAGGGCCTGCTGCGCCACCTCGACCGCGCGTTCGGCCCGGTTGACCTGCTGTTCCGCGGTGAGCACCTGGTCGCTGCCGGTGTCCGGGTAGCCCCGGGTCGCGCATGGCGTGGCCGCCCGGCCGCCGATCGGCGGGGCCTGCATCCGGCCGCCGACGGCCGGGGCCGGTGACGCCGCCGGGTCCGCGGGCGGCTGGACGGCCATCGGCTCGATGAGCGGGGCCTGGATTCCGGCGACCGCCGCCGGTTCGGCCGTCTTTCCGGTCCGGGCGCAGGTGGTGGCGCTCGCGGTGGCCTTGGCGGCGACCGTCTTCGCGTCGCCGAGCCGGCTCCGGGCCTCGGTGAGCGCGGTCCGGGCGTCGGTGAGCGTGTCGGCGGCGTCCGTGGTGTCCAGCACGGCGAGCTTCTGGCCCTTGCTGACCTTGTTGCCGGCCCGGACGTGCACCGAGGCCACGGTTCCGGACACCGCGAAGGTCAGGCTGCGGGTGGTGGCCGGCTCGACGGTGCCGGTGGTCGCCACGTCGAGGGTGACCGCGCCCCGGTCGGCGACGGCCACGACGATCGCCGCCGGTTTGTCGCCGCCGCCCCGGTTGAGAGCCCCGATCACGCCACCGATGACGGCTCCGCTGACCACGATCGCGGCGCCGATCCACCGCATGTGCCGCTTACTCGTGTTTTGCCCCGTTTCATTGCTCACGAACGTGATTGTTGCTGTTCATGCCGACTGCGAGGCCGGAATCCGGAGACCGGATCAGCCCGGCGGTCGCGTTTCGGCCCGGTGACCCGCCTGCGTCGCGGGGTAGGGGACGGAACTCTTCGTGGCCGTACCGAATGAATCAGGAGGCCCGGGTGAGCTGCCGGGAGATCGTCTCCATCGTCTCGCCTATCTCGCGGGCCCGTTCGTGCAGGTCGTGAAGCACGTCGACGGTGGCCGGGTCGCGGTGGGCGCGGTCCTCGAGCTCGGCGCAGAGCGCGGCGAACCGGTTGGCGCCGAGCGTCGCCGAGGAGGCCTTCAGGCCGTGCGCGAGACGGGCCAGGTTGCGGGTGTCGCCGCTGGCCGCGGCCTGGTCCATGCGCTCCAGCAGGCCGGGCAGGCGGTCGGCGAAGTTGTGCAGGATCTCGGCGAGCCGGCGGCGGTCCTCCGGTTCGGCGTCCGGGCCGGCGATCACGTCGACACAGGCACGGATCATCGCGGGCTCGCCGTCGTCCGGTCCGGGCAGCGGCCCGGCGCCGGCCAGACGGACATCGGCGTACGCGGCCGCCGTCGCCAGCGCCACGTCGAGATCTCCGGCGTCCACCGGGCGGGCCAGGGTCCCGTCCGCGCCGGCGGTCACGAAGTCGTCGCGTTCCTCGGAGTCCGGGCAGATCGCGATGATCCGCGGCACACCGTGCACCGGCGGGTCGGCGTGGATCAGCCGGACCGCCGTCGGCCCGTCCAGCACGAGCAGCCCGGCGCCGAGCAGGACCAGGTCGTACCGGTCGCGCAGCACCGCCTCGACCGCGGCCTCCCCGTCGGCGACGGTGACCACCCGGTGCCCGCGGCGTTCCAGCAGACGCCGGGTCAGCCGCTGGTCGACCGGATCGTCCTCGGCCACCAGCACCAGCAGCTGCTGTTTGCGCCCGGCGACCGGCGCCCGCCTGAACCGGTCCGGCTGGCGCGCCTCGCCCAGCAGCACCGTGACGGTGACCGTGGTCCCCTGTCCGGGCCGGTCCTCGACGGCGACGCCACCGCCCATCGACGCGGCCAGGCAGTGGGCCAGCCGGAACCCCGGATCCGGCCGGTGATCCGCCGGCACCCCGAGCCCGGTGTCCCGGATCGAGAAGTGGACCTCCACGCCTTCCGGCGAGGGGTGGGACGAGGGCTGGGCGGAGACGCTCACCGTGACCGAACCGTGCTCGGTGGACTCGACCGACCGCCGTAGCAGCGCGGTCAGGATCCGCCGCACCCGCGCGTCGTCGCCGCGGACCCGCTCCGGGCAGCCCGTCCCCAGGTGCGCGGCCAGGTGCAGGCCCTTCGCCGCGGCGGCGTCGGCCACCGGATCCATGGCCCGGCGCACACAGTCGCGCAGCGAGAACGGGCGGCGTTCCAGCGACAGGTCACCGGTCTCGATGCGGGCCAGGTCGAGCAGGTCGTCGACGACGGTGAGCAGCGTGGCGCCGCTGTCGTGGACGGTCGTGACGAGCTCCCGCTGATGATCGTCGAGGCCGGTCTCCAGCAGCATCCCGGTCATCCCGGTCAGCGCGGTCATCGGCGCGCGGACCTCGTGGCTCATCGCGTCCAGGAACGCCGACCCGGCCGTGGTCGCCGCGTTCGCCTCGTCCCGTGCCTGGGCCAGGCCGGCCATCGACTCGTTGAAGGTGGCCGCCATCTCGGCCAGCTCGCGGGGGCCGTCGACGGCGGCCGGATGGTCCAGGTCGCCCGCCCGGGCCCGGCGGGTGGCGGCGGCCAGCTGACCGGCGGCCCGGGTGAAGCGGCGTTCCAGCCGGTGGCCACCGATCAGGACCAGCACCGACACCAGCACCGCGACCCAGACGATCATCCACCGGCTGGTGCGGGCGACCGCGCCGGTGTCACCGATCCGGCGGTCCAGCCGGGTCTGCTCGTGGTCCAGCATGGCGTCGGTGGCGGCCTGGACGACGGCGCTGCCGGCGGCCGGATCGACCCGTTGCAGCAGTTCCCGCTGGACCGGGTCGGCGCCGGTCAGCCGGCCCAGCTCGGCGACCTGGAAACGGACGGCGTCCGGGGACGCCGGGGCACGCAGCGCGAGGATCCGGTCCATGATCTCGGCGGACCGCTGCAACTCGGCGTGAACCTGAAGGCTCTCGCTGTTGCGGACGAACCCGGTGGCCGCCACCGCGGCGACCGCGGCCAGCGTCAGCAGCACCGCCACGCGCACCAGGCGCCCGACGCTCCAGATCCGGTCCCCGAACTCCGGCACGGCCCTTACTGTAGGGAGTGATCAACGTCGCCGGGGACGGTTTGGGGTGAGGGTGACTTCGGTTCTCGTGGTCGACGACGATCCGACCCTGCTGCGCATCATCGAAACCGTTCTCACGTCGGCCGGCCTGGAGGTGTCCGCCCGCAACACCGCCCAGGCCGCCCTCCGTGCCGCCCACACCAGCCGGCCGGACTGCGCGGTCCTCGCCACCGGCCGGGACGTGACCGCCTCCGAGCTCTGCCATGCGCTGCGCGCCGCCGAGGACACCGCCGACGTCCCGATCCTGCTGATCACCGAGCGCGGCCGCTGGCTGGAGGCGGCTGCCGCCTTCGACGCGGGCGCCGACGACTACCTGCCGAAACCGTTCAGCGCCCAGGACCTCGTCCGGCGGGTCGAGGCCCTGGCACGCTGACGGCTACACCGACTTCTGGTAGGCCCGGAAGGTCCGGGTGGACAGGAACACCATCGCCGCCGCGAGCAGGGCCAGCCAGCCGCACCGGCTCGCGACGACAGCCCAGTCCGGGCCCGCGCTCATCGCCGCCCGGGACGCTTCGAGCGCCCAGTTCACCGGGTTGACCGCGGCGATCGTCCGCATCCAGGACGGCATCAGCGACTCGGCCATGAACGCCGACGACAGGAACGTCAACGGCAACAGCAGCAGCGTGTTGATGCCGATGATGGTCTCCCGCTGCCGGACCAGCATCCCGATCGTGTTCGACAGGGCGCTGAACACGGTTCCGAGCAGCAGCGCCGCCACCAGCAGCACGGCCAGCCCGGCCACTCCGCCCGGATAGTCCGCCCCGGCCAGCAGGCCCAGCAGCATGATCGCCAGCACCTGCACGGTCGTGCTGATCGCCTGTTCGGCGACGGCCGCGTTCATGATCGCGGACCGCGAGACCGGGGTGGTGAGCAGCCGGTTCATGGTGCCGCGCTCGATCTCCTCGAGGACGCCCATGCCGGCCCACATGTTCGACGACACCGCGGTCATCACCACGACGCCGGGAACGATGTAGTCGAGGTAGTTCGCCGCACCGAAGCCCGGCAACTCGACCACCCGGCGGAACAGGTTGCCGAACAGGAACAGCCAGATCGCCGGCTGCACCAGCAGGATCACCACGAACGCCGGCTGCTTGACCAGCACTTTCAGCCGCCGCCCGGTCATCCACCAGGTGTGTGCCACGAGGGTCCGGACGACCGGGACGCCGCCGGCGGCGCCTGCCGTGGAGGTGCTCATGCCGCGAACCTCCGTCCCGCGTGGCGCAGGTAGACGTCGTCCAGGGACGGCCGGGCGACGGTCACGGTCGCGACGCCGATGCCGGCCGACTCCAGGGCGGCCAGGGCCGCCGGAACCGCCGCGGCGCCGTCGTCGGCTCGCGCGCTCAGCCGCCGTCCGTCGAGAGCGACCTCACGCAAGCCGGTCATCAGCCCGATCACCTGCCGCGCCGTCGGCTCATCGGGCGGTTGACGCAACTCCAGATGTACGGCGTCCCCGCGCAGTTCCTCCTTGAGGCAGGCGGGTGTCCCGTGGGCGACGACCCGTCCACCGTCGACGATCGCCAGCCGCCCGGCCAGCCGGTCCGCCTCGTCCAGGTAGTGGGTGGTGAGCAGGATCGCCATCGACTCGTCGGCGGCGAGACGCCCGATCTCGGCCCACATGGCGGCCCGGCCCTCGGGGTCGAGCCCGGTGGTCGGCTCGTCGAGGAACAGCACCCCGGGGCGGTGCACGAGCGCCAGGGCCACGTCCAGGCGCCGTTGCATGCCACCGGACCAGCCGCGCACGATCCGGCCGGCGGCGCTCGTCAGGTCGAAACGCTCCAGGAGTTCGTCGACTCGACGGCGGAGCGCGGGTCCCCGTACGCCGAAGATCCGCCCTTGAAGTGTGAGATTCTCCCGGCCGCTCGCCATCGGGTCGAGCGCCGACCGCTGGGCGACCACGCCGATCTCGCGGCGGACCCGTTCCGGATGCCGCAGCACGTCGTGGCCGGCGACCTCGGCGGTCCCGGAGTCGGGCCGGGCCAGCGTGGTCAGGATCTTGACGGTGGTGGACTTGCCGGCGCCGTTCGGCCCGAGCAGGCCGAACACCTCGCCGGCCCGGACGTCGAGGCTGAGCCCGTCGAGGGCGGTCACCCCGCCCGGATAGGACTTGTGCAGATCGTCAGCCGTCACGGCATGACTCATGGTGATCACTCCTGATCTCCACGGGCCGTGTCCGGATATCCTGGTTGCTGCTACACGCCTCGGATGCCCGGACCGTTCCCGCGGTCGGTGGTGAGGTGGCGGCCCCGGCCGGTGTTCCCGCACCGGCCGGGGCCCTTTTCAATCCGGCCCCAGCAACTCGCTGAGGTCGGGCATCACGCCGGTCTCGTGGAACCGGCGCCACGCGCCGAGCCCCGGGACCGACCCGTCGTGCAGCTCCCGGTGGAGACCGGCCAGCCAGGCCTCCTCGGCCTCGCGCATGGCCAGCGCGTACTCCGCCTCGATGAGGAAGAGCCGCGGCACCTCGCGCCGGGTGGCGGCCAGCGCGGCCCGCGCCGCCTCGTTCTCCGCGGCGAGCGTCTCGTGCCGCTGCCGGATCAGCTCGATCATCTCGTCCGGCGGGAGCACTCCGGCGACCGACAGCGCCGACCGCAGTCTGGGGTACTCCGGCTCCGGCTGCCCGATCAGCTCACGCAGCCAGTCGGTCATCTCCTGCCGGCCGTCCCCGGTCAGCCGGTACACCGTGCGCTCGGGCCGGCGGCCTTCCCGGACCGTCTCCGCCGCTTCGATGAACCCGTGCTTCTCCAGGTTGCGCACGACCGTGTAGAGCGAGCCCCACTGGATCTTGATGTCCTGATCCTTGCCGAAGGCCCGCAACTGGGCGGCGATCTCATACGGATGCATCGACTGCACGGTCAGCGTCGCCAGAATGTGCAACCCGAGCAGGTTGCCCACCTTGCGCCGTTTCGCCATGCCATCGCTCCGCAGTCACTCGCCGCCGATTACCCGTCCACGAGTATTACGCACGCGAGCAAGACACCTCAACCCACACACCATTCGCCGGCCGTCGCTCAGAGCGCAAAAACCACCGGCAAAACCGCGCCCAGCGACGGCACGCGG
Organism: Actinoplanes sp. NPDC026670; assembly: GCF_040638175.1. Classification (NCBI taxonomy): domain Bacteria; kingdom Bacillati; phylum Actinomycetota; class Actinomycetes; order Micromonosporales; family Micromonosporaceae; genus Actinoplanes; species Actinoplanes sp. NPDC026670. The sequence goes on along the minus strand of NZ_JBEZXU010000016.1, from coordinate 6,650 downwards.
CCCAGCCGTCGCCCAGGACGCAAAGACCACCCCCGAAACCGCGCCCAGCGACGGCTCGCGGGCTGGCGGCGGGTGACCTCAGTCGGTCAGGAGCAGGACGTGCAGGTGGCGGGGACCGTGCACGCCTTCGACGCGGTTGAGTTCGATGTCGCTGGTCGCCGACGGGCCGCTGATCCACGTCAGCGGCCGGACCGGGTCGAGGCGGGCGATCGCGTCCGGCACCGCGGCGACCACCTGCGCCGGCCGCAGCACGATCACGTGCACGTCCGGGAGCAGCGTGATGATGCGTCGGCCCTGGTCGGGTGAGGCGTCCAGCACGATCGTCCCGGTCTCGGCGACGGCCACGGCCGCGGCGGTCAGCACGGCGTCGGCGGCGGCGATGCGGTCCGGCGGCAGGTCGTCGTCGGCGAAGGCACCCTCCGGGCGCCACTCTTCAGGCAGACCAGGGGGTACGAGCACCGCCCCGCCCTCCCCCACCAGCCCGGCCACGGTGGCGGCCACCTCGGCCGACGTCACCCGGTACACCTCGGCCTTGTAGTCCACGAGCCGGTCGACGAGCACGTCGAGGTCGGCCTGGCCGGTCCCGGCGGGCCGGTAGTCACGAGGCGCCGGAGCGACCACGGGCGCGTCACGGAGGGCGGCCCGAACCCGCCCGAGGATGAGTTCCCGCGAGCTCATCGCTCGTCCCCCTGACTCGCGGAAGGGCCGGGCGGACCGGCGGAAGGGCCGGACGGACCGGCCGAAGGGGCAGACGGACCAGCCGAAGGGGCAGACGGACCGGCCGAAGGGGCAGACGGACCGGCCGAAGGGGCAGACGGACCGGCCGAAGGGGCAGACGGACCGGCCGAAGGGGCGGACGGACCGGCGGAAGGGCCGTCGGCAGTGGTGTCGGCAGTCGTGGCCGGGATGTCGGTGCGCTGGGCCCACCAGTCGCGGAACGTCTGTTTCGGGAACTCGGGCAGGTCGCGCCCCGAGGTCCAGCCGGACAACGGCGGTGGCAGCCCGCGCCCACGCCGCCCGGCGATCCGGGCCATCTTGGCGGCGCGCTGCGCGGACGCGTACAGCCGGGGGCGGTCCATGATCCGTGCGGCGGCCGCCATGGCCGCCTTCTCAGCCACCGGATGAGGTACCTGATTGCGGAGATGCACCAGCATCGACGGGATATCGATCTTGACCGGACAGGCGTCGAAGCAGGCCCCGCAGAGCGACGACGCGAACGGCAGCGAGGCGTTGTCGGCGACCCCGGTGAGCTGCGGCGACAGCACCGCCCCGATCGGCCCCGGATAGACCGAGCCGTACGAGTGCCCGCCGGTCCGCTCATAGACCGGGCACACGTTGAGGCAGGCCGAGCAGCGGATGCAGTGCAGCGCCGACCGTCCGGCGGTGTCGGCGAGGACCGCGCTGCGCCCGTTGTCGAGCAGCACGAGGTGGAAGTTCTGCGGCCCGTCGCCGGGCGTGACCCCGGTCCACATGGTCGTGTACGGGTTCATCCGTTCCCCGGTGGACGCCCGGGGCAGCAGTTGCAGGAAGACCTCCAGGTCACGCCACGACGGCAGGACCTTCTCGATGCCCATCACGGTGATCAGGGTGTCCGGCAGGGTGAGGCACATCCGCCCGTTGCCCTCGGACTCGACGACACCGAGTGTCCCGGTCTCGGCGATCGCGAAGTTGGCCCCGCTGACGGCCACCTTCGTGGACAGGAACGTCTCGCGCAGGTAGCGCCGGGCGGCCGCGGCGAGGACCGGCGGGTCGTCGGTGAGCGCCGGGTCCACCCCGGGCATGGCGCGCAGGAAGATCTCCCGGATCTCCGACCGGTTCCGGTGGATGGCGGGCACCAGGATGTGGCTGGGTTTGTCGTCGCCGAGCTGCACGATCAGTTCGGCGAGGTCGGTCTCGACGGGGGTGATCCCGGCTGCCTCCAGGGCTTCGTTGAGCCCGATCTCCTGGGTGGCCATCGACTTGACCTTGATGACCCGTTCCGAGCCGGTCGCCTTCACCAGGCCGGTGACTATCGTGTTGGCCTCGTTGGCGTCGGCCGCCCAGTGCACGACGCCGCCGGCCGCGACGACACGTTCCTCGAGCTGCACCAGGAGTTCGGGAAGCCGGGACATGACGTCGGCCTTGATCCCCGACCCGGCGTCGCGGAGCAGCTGCCAGTCGGGCAGTTCCGCGATCACCCGGCCCGACTTGCCACGGATCGTCGTCGTGGCGTGCCTCAGGTTGCGCCGCAGCTGCGAGTTCTGCAGGGCGTCCCGGGCCGCGTCGGGGAACGGCTGGTCACCGCGCAGATGCCCGACCCCGCGTGGCGCGGTCACCGGCATACCCAGGAAAGTGGTCATGCGTACTCCGTCGAGGCCAGGATCTCCGCGAGGTGAACGGTCCGCACACCCGTCCGCAGCCGGGACAGCCCGCCGCCGATGTGCATCAGGCAGGAGGTGTCACCGGCGGTGCAGACGTCGGCGCCGGTGGACACGATGTTCGTCATCTTGTCGGCCAGCATCGCGGTCGACGTCTCGGCGTTCTTGATCGAGAAGGTGCCGCCGAACCCGCAGCACTGCTCGGCGGCCGGCAGCTCCACCAGGTCGAGCCCGCGCACCTGCCGCAGCAGCCGCAGCGGTTTGTCACCGACCCGGGTCATCCGCAGGCTGTGACAGGTCGGGTGGTAGGTGACCCGGTGCGGGTAGTACGCCCCCACATCCTCGATCTTCAGCACGTCGATGAGCAGCTCGGACAGCTCGTAGGTGCGGGCCGCGACCGACTCGCTGCGGGCGGCCAGCCCGGCCTCCCCGTAAGCGGCGGCGACCATGCTGTGCTGGTGCCGGATCGACCCGGCGCACGAGCCGGACGGTACGACGATCACGTCGTACCGATCGAACGTCGTCGCATACCGCTTGACCAGCGGTAGCGCCTCTTTCTGGTACCCGGTGTTGATGTGCATCTGCCCGCAGCAGGTCTGCTCGGGCGGGAACACCACCTCGTGCCCGAGCCGTTCCAGCAGCCGCACCGTGGCCTTGGCCGCCTCCGGGAAGAGGGTGTCGGCCAGGCAGGTGGCGAAGAACGCGATCCGCACGGTCACCTCCCTGCTCGTGCGGCCGCGGCGTCCCAGGCTTCCGGTGTGCCGCCCGGTTCGTAGCGCACGATCCGTTGAGTCTCGCGCACCAGCGCCCGCATCGCATCCAGGCCGCCCTCGACCACCCCTGCTGCGCGGGCCTGGACGAGCAGATTGCCGATGGCGGTGGCCTCGACCGGCCCGGCCAGCACCGGCAGCCCGCAGGCGTCCGCGGTCAGCTGGCAGAGCAGCTCGTTCAACGCTCCCCCGCCGACCAGGTGCACCACCCGGACGTCCCGGCCGGCCAGCTCCTGGGCCTGGCGCAGCGCGCGCCGTTGCGCGAGCGCCAGGCTGTCCAGGATGCAGCGCACGATCGTCGCGCGGCTCGCGTCGGCGGGCAGCCCGGCCAGTTTGCGCAGCCGGCCCGCCATGTCGCCGGGCGGGATGAAGGCCGGGTCGTCGAGGTCGACGACGTGCGCCAGGCCCGGTTCGGCGGCGGCCGCGGCCAGCAGTTCCGGCAGATCAGGGGCGCCCCACTCGCGCAGGCACTCCTGTAGCGGCCACAGGCCCATGACGTTGCGCAGGTAGCGGATGGTGCCGTCGACGCCGCCCTCGTTGGTGAAGTTCGCCGCGCGCGACTCCTCGCTGAGCACCGGCTCGCCGAGTTCCAGGCCGACCAGCGACCAGGTGCCGCACGAGATGTAGGCGAAGTCGTCGCCCTCGGCCGGGACCGCCACCACCGCGCTGGCCGTGTCGTGCGACCCGACGGCGATCACCGGCGTCCCCGCGAAGTCGCCGATCCGGTCGCCGGGGTGCCGCACCGGCGGCAACAGCCTGGCCCGCAACCCCAATTCGGAGATCAACGGCAAGGACCATTCGCGGGTACGGACGTCGAGCAGCCCCGTAGTCGACGCGTTGGTGTACTCCGCCCCGATCTCCCCGGTCAGCCAGTAGGCGAGCAGGTCGGGGATCATCAGGAGCCGGTCGGCGGCCGCGTACTGTGCCGTCGGCTCGGCTGCGAGCAGCTGGTACACCGTGTTGAACGGCAGCCGCTGGAGCCCGCAGATCCGGTACAGGTCCTTGACCCGCTCGGCGATCCCGTCGGTGCGCGAGTCCCGGTAGTGCACCGGGTTGCCGAGCAGTGCCCCGTCGACGTCGATCAGCCCGTAGTCGACGGCCCACGAGTCGATGCCGATGCTGCGGACCGGCCCGGCCTTGCCGAGCCCGTCGAGCACCCCCCGGTACAGCGACAGGATGTCCCAGTGCAGGGTGCCGGCGACCCGCACCGGCTCGTTCGGGAACCGGTGCACGACCTCCAGGTCCAGGGCGCCGTCGTGGAACCGGCCGACCACGACGCGCCCACTGGACGCGCCGAGATCGACAGCTGCGAACGCGTCGCTCATCGCAGGAAGGCCGCGGCGACACCCGCGTCGACGGGAACGTGCAGTCCGGTGGTGTGGGTCAGGTCGCCACCGGTGATCGCGAAGACGGCGTTGGCGATGTGCTCGGGCAGGACCTCCCGCTTGAGCAGGGTGCGCTGCGCGTAGAACTCGCCCAGTTTCTCCTCCGGCACCCCGTAGACGGCCGCCCGGTCGGCGCCCCACCCTCCGGCGAAGATGCCGGATCCCCGTACGACTCCATCGGGGTTGATGCCGTTGACCCTGATGCCGTGCGGCCCGAGCTCGGCGGCGAGCAGACGGACCTGATGGGCCTGGTCGGCCTTGGCGGCGCCGTAGGCGACGTTGTTGGGTCCCGCGAAGATCGAGTTCTTGCTGGAGATGTAGATGATGTCGCCGCCCAGACCCTGCGCGATCAGCACCCGCGCGGTCTCCCGCGACACCAGGAACGAACCCTTCGCCATCACGTCGTGCTGCAGATCCCAGTCGCGGGCGGTGGTGTCGAGCAGCGACTTCGACAGCGACAGGCCGGCGTTGTTCACCACCAGATCAACCCCGCCGAAGGCCAGGACCCCTTGCTGTACGGCAGCAGCCACCGCGTCCTCGTCGGTGACGTCGAGGCTCACCGCGACCGCCACATCGGTGCCGCCGATCTCCGCCGCCACGTTCGCGGCCGCCTCGGCGTCCCGATCGCTGACCACGACGCACGCGCCCTCGGCGGCCAGGCGCAGCGCGATCGCCCGGCCGATGCCCGAACCCGCGCCGGTGACCAGGGCGATCCGGGTGGCGAGGGCCTTCGGCTTCGGCATCCGCTGGAGTTTGGCCTCCTCGAGCGCCCAGTACTCGATGCGGAACTTCTCCGACTCGTCGATCGGCGCGTACCGGGAGATCGCCTCGGCGCCGCGCATCACGTTGATCGCGTTCACGTAGAACTCGCCGGCCACCCGGGCGGTCTGCTTGTTCGCCCCGAACGAGAACATGCCCACCCCCGGGACCAGCACGATCGCCGGGTCGGCGCCCCGGATCGCCGGGCTGTCCGCGGTCGCGTGCCGCTCGTAGTAGCCGCGGTAGTCCTCGCGATAGGCCTCGTGCAACTCCTTGAGCCGGGTGATCACCTCGTCCAGCGGGGCGTCCGGCGCGGTGTCCAGGACCAGCGGCTTGACCTTGGTGCGCAGGAAGTGGTCCGGGCAGGAGGTGCCGAGCGCGCCGAGCTCGGCCAGGCGCTCACTGCCGGCGAACTCCAGGACCACGTCGCTGTCGGTGAAGTGCCCGACCTGCGGGCGGTCGGTGGACGCCAAACCCCTGATCACCGGGAAGAGGGCGGCGGCGCGCTCGTTCCTCTTTTTCTTCTCGAGCGCCGCTACTACTGAGGCGCCGAACGGCTCGTCGCGGCCGTGCTCCTCGATATAGGCGGCGGCGGTGTTGATGATCTCGTTGGAGTTGGCCTCGCACTCGTCACTCGTCGCGCCCCACGCGGTGATCCCGTGGCCGCCCAGGATGACGCCGATCGCCTGCGGGTTGGCCCGGTACGCGGCCGCGATGTCCAGGCCCAGCTGGAAGCCCGGCCGCCGCCAGTCCACCCACAGCACCCGGTCGCCGAAGATCTCCTTGGTCAGCGCCGGCCCGTCGGCGGCCGTCGCGATCGCGATCCCGGCGTCCGGGTGCAGGTGGTCGACGTGCGGCGCGTCGACCAGCCCGTGCATGGCGGTGTCGATGCTCGGGGCGGCCCCGCCACGCCCATGCAGGCAGTAGTCGAAGGCGGCGACCATCTCGTCCTCGCGGTCCACCCCCGGGTAGACGCCGGTGAGCGCCCGCAGCCGGTCCAGCCGGAGCACGGCCAGCCCCTTCTCGGTGAGGGTGCCGAGGTCGCCGCCGGAGCCCTTGACCCACACCAGGTCGACCGCGTCCCCGGTCACCGGGTCGACGTCGGACCCTTTGGCGGACGTGTTGCCGCCGGCGTAGTTGGTGGTCCGCGGATCCGCGCCGAGGCGGTTCGAGCGGGCCAGGAGCTCGGAGACTGCGGGGTTGGTCATCGGTGATCCGCTCTTCTTCGTCGTGTTCGGCGTTCAGATCGTGAAACGTTTCAGAGTTACCGGTAGATTACGCACGCCCGCCAACCCGGGTCAAGGCCGAACGCGAGCCTCCATTCCCCGCCACCCCGCGCCACCCGCCCCGCGCCGCCCGCGCCCGCGCCGCCCCCGCCC